>NZ_JBFUHU010000124.1:0-14682 GCF_056402235.1 Cellulomonas sp. P4_B5_2 | reverse complement strand
AGCCCGTAGTAGGTCCGCCAGCTGGGCAGCTCCCACATCCGGCTGGACGCGCGCAGCGCGAGGTAGACGCCGRCGTCCTCGGGCGTCGCCAGGTGGACGGCGCCGCGGAACGCGAACGTGCGGACGAGCGCGCCCTCGGCGATCGCGCGAGCCACCGCGCCCGGCTCCGGGCGACGCTGCCGGGCGCCGATCGCCAGCTCCGTCGAGGCGTCGTTCTGCGCGGGGACGGCGCCCAGCGTCCGCACCACCTCGGCGGGCGTCGCGTCGCCGATCGGGTCCAGCAGCTGTCGTCGCATGCGCCAGGCGAGCGCCTGGGGCCACGTCACGCGGTCAGGCGGCACCGGGCACCTTGTCGGTGACGTCGTCGTACCCCTGGGTTCCCGGCAGCTGGCTCGGCGCGTAGACGAGCCGGACGACCCCTGTGGGGAAGACGTCCGAGCGCAGCAGCCGCAGGGGGTAGATGGGTTCGCCGTCGTCGAACAGCCGCTCGCCGGCGCGCGCGGCGACGGGGTGCACCAGCAGGCGCAGCTCGTCGAGGAGTCCGGCGGCGAGCAGCTGGCGGACCACGGAGATCGACCCGGCGACGAGGACCTTCCCGATGCCGGGGTCGGCCTTCAGCGCCGTGACGGCGGCGATGACGTCCGGTGCCGCCTCGGCGTTGCGCCAGCCCAGCTCCTGCGCACCGCGTGTCGCCACCACCTTGCGGACGTCACCGAGCTGCGCGGCGAACGTGGCGTCCTGGCCGCCCGCCGACTCCCGCTCCGGCCACGCGCCCGCGAAGCTGTCGTAGGTGACGCGCCCGAGCAGCAGCACGTCCACGTCCTCGTAGTCCTCGCCGACCGCGGCGCCCATGTTCTCGTCGAAGTAGGGGAAGTGCCACGCCGGGTCGATCTCGGCGACGCCGTCGAGAGAGATGAACAGGGTCGAGACGATCGTCGCCATCGCGGTCCTCCTGGGTCGTCAGCGGCCGCCCACGCGACCGCCCGACACGATCAGACCGCACACCACCCACATCCCGACAGACCCTCAGCCCACCGGGACCGACGCGAGGAACGCCCGGATGTCCCCGGCGAGCTCCTGCGGGCGCTCCATCGCGGGGAAGTGACCGCCCCGCGGATGCTCGGCCCAGTAGGCGAGATGCCCGTGCGGATCGAGGATGCGACGCATCAGCGGCTCCTCACCGAACGCCACCATGCCCTGCGGGCGGTCGTGCGTGCGCCCCCACGCCATGGGGGCGTGCGCGGCCTCGTAGAGCAGGTTCGCGCCGCCGTCCCCACCGCGGCCGAACCACGCCACGCTGACCAGCGTGAGCAGGTCGTCCAGGTCCACGGCGTCCTCGGGCAGCTCGCGCGACGGGTCGGTCCACTCCTGGAACTTCTCCGCGATCCACGTCAGCTGCATGACCGGCGAGTCGGTCAGCCCGTAGGCGACGCTCAGCGGCCGGGTCGTCTGGACCTGGAGGTAGCCGAAGTCCTCGGCGCGCGCCGCCTTGAGGGCCTCGTGCCGCTCCTTCTCCTCGGGGGTCAGGTGGTCGGTCGGCGGGGTGTACGCGGTCGCGATGGCCCCGGGATCGGTGGACACGAGCGAGGCGATCACGCGGTCTCCCGCATCGAGGCAGAGCTGCTCGCTGATGCCGGCGCCGACGTCGCCGCCAAAGACCGTGTACCGGTCGTAGCCGAGCCCGACCATCACCCGGTCGAACGCCGAGGCGGTCCGGACGAGGTCCCACCCGTGGCCGGCGAGCGGGGTGGAGAACCCGAACCCGGGGATCGAGGGCGCGACGACGTGGAACGCCGGGCCGCCGTCCTCGGGTTCGGCGAGGGCGGGTGCGAGCGTCGCGAACTCGACGAACGACGCGGGGTAGCCGTGGCACAGGAGCAGCGGCGTGGCGCCGTCCTGGCTCGATCGCACGTGCAGGCCGTGGACCGGCTGGCCGTCGACGTCGGCGAGGAACTGTGGCAGCCGGTTGAGCCGGTCCTCCTGCGCACGCCAGTCGAACGTGCGCCAGCGCTCGGCGAGACGCTGTGCGTAGGACACGGGGGTGCCGCGCTCCCACCCGGACGTGAGGTCGGCGGGCCATCGGGTGCGGGTGAGCCGCTCGGCCAGGTCGTCGACCTCGGCGGCGGGGATGGCGATCTCGTACGGTCGGATGTCCACGGCGTGCGTCCTCTCCCTCGTGCTGGTGTCCGACTTGGTGAGTCAGCCACGCCAGGGGGCGCCGTGTCTTGAACCCGGGCGACACTCAGACGGGCTCGTCGCGGTCCTGGGACTGCGCGGGGGTGTACCCGGTGAGCCGCTTGAGGTCGCGCGTGAGGTGGGACTGGTCGGCATAGCCGAGGGCGTGCGCGACGTCCGCGATGCCGGTGCCGTGCTGGAGCCGTCCGACGGCCTCGCGTGCCCGGGCGATCTGCCGGACGCGTCGCGGGCTCATCCCCGTGGAGTGCGTGAAGTGCCGCTCGACGCTGCGGGTGGACAGCGGGACCGGACGGCCGGCGAGCGTGGAGTCCACCACGTCGTCGAGCGCCAGGAGACCGCGCCCGGCCAGCAACCCGATGAGGTCCTCGACGCGGTCGTCGTCGGTCCCGGGGAACGGCCACCGCGTCCCGTCGAGGACGAAGCTCGCGGGGGAGGCCATCGGGAGCTCGACGGTCTGGTCGCGCATCGCCTCGACGGGGACGTGCGTGAAGTAGGCGCCCGCAGCGAAGCGGATCCCGAGGTTCCGGTTGCCCGCGGTGTAGCGGACGAGGGTCGGCTGCGAGGACGGACCGCTGAGCAGGACGCGGTGGGCGTTGCCCATGACGGTGAAGATCATGTCCCACCGCGCGTCGGCGGACGCCACATAGGTGCCGTCGGTGGTGTCGACCGTGTGCCAGACGACGTCGACGAAGCGGGACGGCGAGGTGCGCTCCTCGTAGAGGAAGCTCATGCCCGCCCAGCGTAGACCGGCCCGTCCGGCGTGGACCTAGGCGGCGGTGCCGAAGTCCGAGCGGGGCGACCGGCGGGCGGGCCCGAGCACGACCGCCCCGTGCGGGACCACGGTGTCGGTGCTCACCCGCGCCCCCGTGGCGACGACGGCGGCCTCGCCGATGCGGGCTCCGGCGTTGATCTGAGCCCCGTCGGCGATCCGCGACCCCGCGCCGAGGTGGACGTTGCGGCCGATGTGCACGCGCGCGCCGATCATCACGTCCGAGTCGATCCAGCTGCTGGCGCCGATGTGGGTGCCGTCGCCGACGACCGCACCGGCCTCGACGTACGCGGACTCGTGCACGGTCGCGCCCACGTGCACGCGCGCCGTGACCTCGACCAGCCCGCCGCCGTTCGGGTGCCGCGCGTACGCGGCCACCCTGCCGTGAGCGCTCTCGATCTCGACGTGCCCGGGCCTGGGTTGCGCCTTGCTGCGTGACACGTCTGCTCTCCCGGTCGTCGCGGCGGCTCGGGCGCCGTCGCCCGAGGCCCCCGAGGGCGCGGACGTCCGGCGACCGGCTGACAGGGACAGATCCATCGTCCGAGGGAGCCGCCCCGCGGACCAGTGACCAACGGCCCACGGCCTGCGGGCGCGGTGGCGGTGCCGCGGTGGGCGGACCACGATCGTCGCAAGGAGACACGTGAGGGGGTGCACCGTGCCCAAGACGACACGATCCGGGGACGCGAAGCAGAGCGAGCTGCCGAGCACGTTGCAGCGCTCCGACGCCAAGGCGCAGCGCACGTACGCGCAGGCGTACGACGCGGCGATCGACCAGTACGACGGCGACGAGGAGCGAGCGCACCGCGTCGCGTTCGCCGCGCTCAAGCACACCCACGAGAAGGTCGGCGACAGCTGGCGGCCCAAGGCGGAGTCCGGGCCGTCCGACCGGCGCGCCGAGGAGGGGTACGGCTCGGACGCCCCGACGGCGGGCGGGGTGGACGCCAACGCGAGCAGGGCGCACCTGTACGACCTCGCGAAGGAGCTGGGGATCGACGGGCGCTCGCGGATGAGCAAGGCCGAGCTGGTCGAGGCCATCGACCGGGAGAACGACCGACGGAGCCGTCAGGTGCTCAGGTGACCCCCTCAGGGGGCAGCGGCGGCACCAGCAGCAGCGGGTCGGTGTCGAGGTCGAGCACCTGTGATCGTGCCGGGGGCGTGTCCACGCTCTCGAACCGGACGGTCGCCTGCCGACCGCGGACGTGCACCACCCAGCCGCGGCCGAGGCTCGGGTGCTCGACGTCCAGGCCGGGTCGCGCGTTCTCCTCCGTGAGCAGGCCGAGGGTCGCCGGGGTGTCGTCGAGGTCGTCGTCGACATCCGGAGCGGGCTCGTCGTCGCCCCACGGCAGGGTGAGCTGCGCGTGCGCGGACAGGTTATGGAACGACACCCCGAGCAGCCGCACGGAGTCGCTGATCCCCGCGGCGCGCGCGGCCTGGTGGGCGGCCGCCCGGAGCTCGGCGGGCTCGGCGGAGGGCTGGGGGAGCGTGACCGACCGGGTCAGGGTGGTGAAGTCGGCGAACCGCACCTTCGCGACGACGGTCCGCGCGCCGCCGCCGTGCGCGGTCAGCCGACGCAGCGCCTCGTCGGCCACCCGGTCGATCGCGGCCGCGATCAGCTCGGCACCGAAGATGTCCTCCGCGAACGTGCGCTCCGCACCGACCGACTTGCGCTCGCCGCCGGGTGCCACGGGGCGCAGGTCGATGCCGCGGGCCAGCCGGAAGAGGTTGACCCCGGACGACTCGCCGACGGTCATCGTCAGGACGTCGAGCTCTTGCCGGCGCAGGTCGGCCACCGTGCGGACGTCCAGCCGCTCGAGCGCCGCCGCCGTCGCCGGTCCGATGCCGGGCACCGCGCGCCCGGACGTCCGCGGCCGCGCCGGCGGGGTCGTCGGCGAAGGGACCCGCCTCCAGGTCGACGAACGCCTCGTCGATGCTCAGCGGCTCGACCAGCTCCGACAGCGTGCCCAGCGTGGCCATGATGATCCGCGAGTACGCCGAGTACGCCTCGAACCGGGGGAACAGGACCGCGGCCGCCGGGCTGAGCCGGCGCGCCCTGCTCATCGACATCGCCGAGCGTGCGCCGGCGCGGCGTGCCTCGTAGGACGCGGTGGACACGACGCCTCGGGGCCCGGTGCCGCCGACGAGCACCGGGCGGCCGCGCAGCGACGGCTTGTCGCGCTGCTCGACCGCCGCGAAGAACGAGTCCGCGTCGGCGTGCAGCACGGTCGCACGGGTGCGCAGCCGCGAGGCGTCGGCGAGCTGCGCGGGGTCCACACCCCTACTGTGCCTGGCGGTGGGCGCCTTGCTGCGCCGCGCGCGCTCAGGCGATCGCGAGTCCGCCGCGGTTGCGCAGCTCGTGCAGCGCGTCGAGCAGGATGCGGTTGAACGCGACGGGCGCGTGCGAGTTGACGTCGTGGCCGGCGCGCGGGACGACGGTGAGCCGGGTGCCGGGACGTGCGTCGAGGTACCGGCGCTCGTCGAGCCGCAGCGGGTCGCGCCGCCCGTTGACCAGCCAGACGGGCACCGCGGTGCGACGAAGGTCCGCCAGCGGGGAGTACCCGGCGAGCTCCGTGAGCATGTCGGTCACCACGTGCCAGTCGGGACCGCCCATCCGCAGCGCGCGCGTGAGCATGCCGGAGGCGCGCCGGTACGCGTTCAAGGGCTTGCCCTTGATCTCCGTCGAGCATCCCGCCAGGACGACGCCCGCGACCTTGTCCTCGTGCTGGCGCGCGTACGCCAGGCTCGTGTAGCCGCCGAGGGACAGGCCCACCAGCAGTGGAGGCTCGGGGCAGGAGTCCACGGCGTCGTCGATGGCGGCCAGCGCGCCCGCGAGACTGAAGCGCTCGTGCGCCCGCAGCCCGTGCCCGGGCAGGTCCAGGGCGATCGTGCGGTGACCCGATCGCTCGAGGGCCTCCACCTGTCGTCGCCAGATGACGGACGACGTCCGCGTGCCGTGCACCAGCACGATGGGTCGACGGTGGATGAGGGACTCCTCGAGGGGCAGAGGCGGGGGTGGCCTCTGGCGAGCGTACGCGTGCGACCTGGGAGGCGCCCGGGTGGAGCTGCACGCCCGGTGTGAAGAGTTCGGTCAGAGGTGCGGCGCGCACTCGCCGGCGCCGAGGGCGGCGAGGCCCGTCAGGTCACCCGCGGCGAGCTCGGTGACGTGGAGCTGGGTGCTCGGGTACATCAGCTGCGTGGGGTCGTCGACGTGGTCGAGCCCGACGAGGTGCGCCAGCTCGTGGGTCACGATCCCGCGGGCGGTGGCCTGGGTGGCCGGCACCGCGGCGAGCGCCCCGATGTCGTCGCCGTCGAGCGTGACGGACCCGGTGACGTAGACCGAGCGCCCCGCGCGGGTCACCGAGGCCGAGCCGGCGACCCCCGCGACGTCACCGGCCAGGTCGGGGGACTCGGTGGCGGTGGACCAGGCGATGAGGACCGGTGCCCACCGGCGACCGTACGCGTCGGGCTGGTAGGCCTTGCGGTCGGCGCTCGGGGCCTCCTGCGTCGCGCCGTCGTCGACGAACTGGAGGCCGGTCGCGGCCGACACGCTCGCGATCGCTCCTCGGACCAGCTCCTCGCCGCCAGGGGGAGCGCCGTCCGGCCGGACCACGTAGTGGATGGGTCGGCACGGGCTGTACGTGATCGGTCCGCCGCCCTCGGGCTGCAGCCCGGTGAAGGCGAAGACTCCCGGCGTGGCGGGCACCGGCGGCGGGGTGCCCAGTGGTTGGGCCTCCTCCTCCCATCCGGACGGAGGCCCGAACGCGGACGACGTCGACATCCACCACTGACCCCCCAGGAACAGCCCGCCGACCATCAGGGCCATGACCAGCAGGAAGCCGAGCCTCGGCCCGCGCCGGACGCGCACCGCCGGACCGAGGAAGCGCACGACACGCTCCTCGGCCGGGCCGCGGGGATGGGGCAGCAGGACCGGGAACGGGTCCTCGCCGCGCGCGCCGACCCAGGGATTGAGCCCCTGCGGCTCGCCAGCGCTCACGCCGTGCCCTCTCTGTCGCTGTGCCCGTCGGTGCGCGCAGGATCGCACACGGTGCCGCCCGGGGCCCGGCGTTCACCCGGCAGGAGCAACGTGTCCACGGCGGCGATACTGGCGTCGCGTCGGTGCCAGGAGCGGGACCGGGGGAGGAGCAGGGCGTGACCGGTCTCGTCGTCCCCGTGATCCTGTGGGACGGGCTGGGTCGCACCGCCGCCGGCCGCGCCTGGATCGACCGGCTGCCGGACCTCGTCGAGCGCGCCACCGGGCGGTGGGAGCTCACGCTCGACGACCCGTTCACGAGCGGCGCCGCGTCGTGGTGCGCGCCGGGAACCCTCCGGGACGGGCGGCCCGTCGTCCTGAAGATCTCGTTCCCGCACGACGAGGCGCGGCACGAGGCGGCGGCCCTGCGCGCCTGGCACGGGCACGGCGTCCCCGGGCTGCTCGGGTTCGAGCGGGACGACTGGGCCCTGCTGGTGGACCGGGTCCGTCCCGGCACGGCTCTGAGCGTGGCACCCGGATCGGCCGAGGAGCGCCTGGCGACCGCAGCCTCGGTGGCGCGGGCACTGTGGTCCGCGCGGACCGACATCGAGGTGCCGGACATGCGGGAGGTCTGCTCCGGGTGGGCGGACCTGCTCGAGGAGCGCGGCTCCCGGCACGGGGTCGACGTCCGGGTCGCGGCGGACCTGCTGCGCAGCCTCCCCGGTGCGTCGGACGTGCTCGTGCACGGCGACCTCAACCCCGGCAACATCCTGGCCGGCGGTGACGGCCGCTGGCTCGCCATCGACCCGAAGCCCCTGCGCGGGGACCCGGCGTACGACCTGTGGCCGCTGCTCGAGCAGGTGGACGACCCGTTCGCTCACCCCGACCCCGCCACCGTCCTGCGCGCGCGGATCGAGCTGATGGCCGAGATGCTCGACCTCGACCCCGACCGTGTCGGCGCGTGGGGGCTCGCGCGGTGCACCGAGTCGGCGCTGTGGGTGTGGGACGAGCTGCGCGACGAGCCCGGCGCCCGACGCAGCCTCGACCAGGCGGCCGTCTGGGGCGGGCTGCTCGCCTGATCAGAGCGAGGCGGTGCCGGGCGCGTGCACGTGCTCGAACACCAGGCTCGTCTGCGTGTGGGCCACCTCGGGCCGGGTGCTCAGGTGCTCGAGGACGAAGGCCCGCAGCTCGGGGGAGTCCCGCACCGCCACGTGCACGAGCGCGTCGTCGACACCCGCCAGCAGGTACACGTCCCGCACCTCGGGCCGCTGCGCCAACCGGTGCRCCACCTCGGTGAGCCGTGCGCGTGCCGACGGCTGCAGGCGGACGGCGATCATCGCCTGCAGGCCTCGGCCGACCGCCTCGGGGTCCACCTGGGCGTGGAACCCGCGGAGCACGCCGGACTCGCGCAGCGCCCGGACCCGTGCGTGGCAGGTGGACGGGGCGATGCCGGCCAGGGCGGCGAGCTCCTTGTTGGAGATCCGTCCGTCGCGCTCGAGCTCGCTCAGGAGCCGGCGGTCCACGTCGTCGAGCACGACGGTGCCGAACGCGGTTCGGTGCGGACCGGTCGACGGCCGCTGTGGCGAATCCATGATCGACATGGGGTGAACATAGCGAATCTTGGATCGTCGTCACGCGTTCGCAACACAGGAAGTTCAGAATCGAGGCATCTGCAGAACACCACCCCGGACGGAGACCACCATGAAGGTCGGCATCCCCAGCGAGGTCAAGAACCACGAGTACCGCGTGGCGGTGACGCCAGCAGGCGTGCACCAGCTGGTCGGCTCGGGTCACCAGGTGCTGGTCCAGGCCGGTGCCGGTACCGGCTCGGCGATCACGGACGAGCAGTTCGCCGCCGCCGGGGCCCAGGTGGTCGCCGAGGCCGCCGAGGTGTGGGGGAGCGCCGACCTCGTCTGCAAGGTCAAGGAGCCGGTGGCGTCCGAGTACGGGTACCTGCGCGACGACCTGCTCCTGTTCACCTACCTGCACCTCGCCGCGGACCGTCCGGCCACCGACGCGCTGCTCGCCGCGGGCACGACATCGATCGCCTACGAGACCGTGCAGCTGCCCGACGGCACGCTCCCGCTCCTGGCGCCGATGAGCGAGGTGGCCGGCCGGCTGTCCACGCAGGTCGGGGCGTACCACCTGATGAAGAACGAGGGCGGCTCGGGAGTGCTCCTCGGCGGGGTGCCCGGCGTCGACGCCGCGAAGGTGGTGGTGCTCGGCGGCGGGGTCGTCGGCCGGCACGCCGCCGAGATCGCCGTGGGCATGCGCGCCGACGTCGCGGTGCTCGACGTGTCCATGCCGCGCCTGCGGGACACGGACTCCGCGTTCGGCGGGCGCGTGCGCACCGTGGCCTCCAGCGCCTACGCCGTCGAGCGCGAGCTGCTCGACGCCGACCTGGTGATCGGCGCCGTGCTGGTCCCCGGCGCGCGCGCACCGCACCTGGTCAGCAACGAGCTGGTGTCCCGCATGCGCCCCGGCTCCGTGCTGGTCGACGTCGCGGTCGACCAGGGCGGCTGCTTCGAGGACACCCGCCCCACCACGCACGACGAGCCCACCTACCGCGTGCACGGCTCGGTCTTCTACTGCGTGGCGAACATGCCGGGCGCCGTCCCCGTCACCTCGACCCGCGCGCTCACCAACGTGACCCTGCCGTACCTGAGCGCGCTCGCGGACCTCGGCTGGACGGCCGCCGTCGCGGCGGACCCCGCGCTCGGTGCGGGACTCACGACGCACGCCGGGGAGCTCTACAACGCGGCGGTCGGTCAGGCGCACGGCTACCCGACGCACGCGACCCGGACCAGCGCCCTCGCCTAGCCTCGCTCCATGGCGACGGCCCTGGTGATCGGTGGCAGCGGACAGATCGGCCGGGCCGTGGTGCCCGCGCTGCTCTCGGACGGGTGGGACGTGCGGGTGCTCGCCCGCCACCCCGTGGACSTCGGCGGGGCGGAGCTCGTCCTCGGTGATCGCCAGGATCCGGACGCGCTCGACGACGCCCTGGCCGACGGCGTGGACGTGCTCGTGGACGTCGTGGCGTACGACGACCGGCAGGCGGCGCCGCTGCTCGCGAGGGCGGACCGCATCGGGTCCGCCGTCGTGATCTCCAGCGCCGCGGTGTACGTCGACGCCGCGGGGAGCGGGTTCGAGACCGACGAGTTCGCCGCGTTCCCGGTCCCGCTCACCGAGGACCAGCCGACCGTCCCGCCCGGACGCGACTCCTACGCCACGGGCAAGGTCGCGCTCGAGCAGGCGTGGGCGTCCTCGGACGTCCCGACGACGATCCTGCGGCCGGGGGCCATCCACGGCCCGGGCTGCATCCAGCCGCGCGAGTGGACGTTCGTGAAGCGGGTGCTCGACGGGCGTGACGTGCGGGTGCTCGCGTACGACGGGGCGAGCCGGTTCCACACGACGGCGACCGTGGTCCTGGGCGAGCTCGTCCGGCTCGCGGCACAGCGGAAGGGCCACCGGGTGCTCAACGCCGCCGACCCGCGCGCGCTCACGGTCGCCGAGATCGCCGCCGCCGTCGACGCGACGATGGGCGTCACGTCACGGCTGGTCACCGTGCCTGGCGACCCCGTGGACGGAGTGGGACTCACACCCTGGGCGGTCCCGCGACCGGTCGTGCTCGACCTGCAGCGCGCTGCCGACGAGCTCGGGTACGTGGCTCCCGGCGGCTACGAGGAGACCGTCGGTGCGTGCGTCGAGTGGCTCGTCGAGGCGGCGTCGGCGCGTGACTGGCGGGAGGCGTTCCCCGGATTCGTGCGGATGGAGGCGATGGGCGACTTCTTCGCGTACGCCGCCGAGGACGCCTACCTGGCGCGGTCGTCGTGACGAGCGGAGGCCGCGAAGCTCGGCGATGATTGCCGCCATGCAGCAGACCGACCTCGCCGCCGACAACCCCTTCGGCGCACCGTCCACCCTTCCGTACGGCCTTCCCGACCACGCGCAGATCCGCGAGGAGCACTACCGCCCGGCCCTGCTCGCCGGCATGGCGGAGCAGCGCGCACAGATCGACGCGATCGCGGCCGATCCGGCCCCGCCGACCGTCGAGAACACCCTCGAGGCGCTCGAGCGGTCCGGACGCCTGCTGCACCGCGCGGCCGTGAGCTTCTACAACCAGTCGAGCGCGGACTCCACGCCCGGGATCGAGGCGATCGAGGAGGAGATCGCGCCGCTGTTCGCGGCCCACCACGACGCGATCTACCTGGACCCCAGGCTGTTCGCGAGGATCTCGGCGCTCCAGGCCGACGTCGACTCCGGCGCCCTCGAGCTCGAGCCCGACACCGCCTGGCTCCTGCACCGCACGCACACGCAGTTCGTGCGCTCGGGGGTGGGTCTCGACGACGCGTCCCAGGACCGGCTGCGGACCCTCAACGCCGAGATCATGAGCCTGGAGACCGCGTTCGGACGGGACGTGCTGGCGGCGACGAACGCGGCCGGGGTGCTGGTCACGGACGAGAACGAGCTGGACGGGATGGCGGACGACGCCCGTGCCGCCGCTGCGAAGGCGGCGCGCGACCGCGGCCACGACGACGGCTGGTTCCTCGAGCTGGCCCTGCCCACGCAGCAGGCGCCCCTGGCGGTGCTTCGCGACCGTGCCCTGCGCGAGCGGGTGTTCCGGGCTTCAGCCGGCCGGGGTACCTCCGGTCCGCACGACACGCGCGCGTCTCTGCTGGGCCTGGCGCGCAAGCGGGCCGAGCGCGCACAGGTGCTCGGGTACGCGCACCACGCCGAGTACATCGCCGCGGACGCGACCGCGAAGACCGCCGAGGCGGTCGCCGACATCCTCGAGCGGCTCGCGCCTGTGGCGGTCGCCAACGCGCGCGCCGAGGGAGCGGACCTCGCCGAGGCGCTCGACCACGACCACCCCGGCGCGGAGCTCCAGCCGTGGGACTGGCAGTTCTACGCCGAGCAGGTCAAGAAGGAGCGGCGCTCGCTCGACGACTCGGTCCTGCGCCCGTACCTGGAGCTCGAGCGCGTGCTGGCGGACGGGGTGTTCCGCGCCGCCACCGAGCTGTACGGCCTCACGTTCGCGGAGCGCCACGACCTCGTCGGCTACCACCCGGACGTCCGCGTCTTCGAGGTGTTCGACGCGGACGGCAGCGGGCTCGGCCTGTTCCTGGGCGACTACTGGACGCGCGAGTCGAAGCGCGGCGGCGCCTGGATGAACAACCTCGTGGACCAGTCGACGCTGCTGGACGAGCGGCCCGTGGTGGTGAACAACCTGAACATCCCCAAGCCGCCACCGGGCGAGCCCACGCTGCTCACGTGGGACGAGCTCATCACGATGTTTCATGAGTTCGGCCACGCCCTCCACGGTCTGTTCTCCGCGGTCCGCTGGCCGTCGCAGTCCGGCACCGAGGTGCCGCGGGACTTCGTCGAGTACCCCTCGCAGGTCAACGAGATGTGGGCGTGGGAGCCGTCGATCGTGCGGTCGTTCGCGCTGCACCACGAGACCGGCGAGCCGATGCCGGCGGAGTGGATCGACACCCTGCTGGCAGCCCGGCAGGACGGTGAGGGGTTCGCGACGACGGAGTACCTCGCCGCCGCGCTCCTGGACCAGGCCTGGTACCGGCTGACGCCCGACCAGGTGCCGACGGACGTCGACGAGGTCGAGGCGTTCGAGGCGGCCGCCCTGCAGCGCGCCGGCGTGGACTACGCCCCCGTGCCGCCCCGCTACCGCAGCACCTACTTCAACCACGTGTTCGGTGGCGGCTACTCGGCCGGCTACTACTCGTACATCTGGTCCGAGGTGCTGGACGCGGACACGGTCGAGTGGTTCCGCGAGAACGGCGGTCTCGACCGGGCCAACGGCGACACGTTCCGGGCACGGCTGCTCTCCCGCGGCGGCTCGCTCGACCCCATGCAGGCGTTCCGCGACCTGYGCGGTCGCGACCCGCTCATCGACCCGCTGCTGGCCCGCCGCGGCCTGCTCGGGGCCTCCGCGCACTGAGCGGCGGAGCCTGTCCCGGSGGCCGGTACGGTGGACGGCATGCCCGTCACCCACCCGGCCTCCGGCACGCCCGTCACCGTGACCGCGCAGGACGAGGTCGTGCAGATCTGCCGCGACCTGATCCGCATCGACACGTCGAACTACGGCGACGACTCGGGACCGGGGGAGCGCGCCGCCGCTGAGCACGTCATGGGCCTGCTCACCGAGGTGGGCCTCGACCCCGAGCTGTTCGAGAGCACCCCGGGTCGGGCCAACGTGGTGGTCCGCCTCGAGGGCGCAGACCGGACCCGGCCGGCGCTCGTCCTGCACGGGCACCTCGACGTGGTGCCGGCGCGGGCCGAGGACTGGACCGTGGACCCCTTCGGCGCGCAGGAGTCCGACGGCCTGGTCTGGGGTCGCGGCGCCGTGGACATGAAGGACATGGACGCGATGATCCTGTCCGTCGTGCGGCAGATGGCCCGGGAGGGCCGCCGGCCTGCGCGTGACGTCGTCGTCGCGATGTTCGCGGACGAGGAGGCCGGCGGCAGCCTGGGTGCGCGCTGGGCGGTCGACCACCGCCCGGAGCTGTTCGAGGGCGCGACGGAGGCGATCAGCGAGGTCGGCGGCTTCTCGGTCGACGTCGACGGCCACCGCGCCTACCTGCTGCAGACCGCGGAGAAGGGCCTGTCGTGGCTGCGGCTCGTGGCCGACGGCCGCGCCGGGCACGGGAGCCAGGTCAACACCGACAACGCGGTCACGCACCTGGCGGAGGCGGTCGCGCGGCTCGGTCGCCACCCCTGGCCGCTGCAGCTGACCCCGACGGTGCGTGCGCTCCTCGACGGCGTCGCCCGGCTCACCGGGCTCCCGTTCGACCCGGAGGACCCGGCGGCCGTCGACCGGCTCGTCGCCGCGCTCGGCCCCGCGTCGAAGTTCGTCGGCGCCACGCTGCGCCACACCACCAACCCCACCCAGCTGACCGCCGGCTACAAGGCCAACGTGATCCCGGGCTCCGCGGAGGCGACCGTCGACGGCCGCTACCTGCCGGGCCTCGAGGACGAGTTCGTCCGGACCGTCACGGAGCTGGCCGGCGAGCACGTGCGGATCGAGCGGATCCACCACGACACCGCCCTCGAGGTGCCGTTCAGCGGCGACTTGGTGGACCGCATGGTCGAGTCGCTGCTGGCCGAGGACCCGGACGCCACCGTGCTCCCGTACACGCTGTCCGGCGGCACGGACAACAAGTCGCTGTCTCGGCTGGGCATCAAGGGCTACGGCTTCGCGCCGCTGCGCCTGCCGGCCGACCTCGACTTCGCCGGCATGTTCCACGGCGTCGACGAGCGCGTGCCCACCGACGCGCTGCGCTTCGGCACCCGCGTGCTCGACCGGCTCCTGCGGACCTGCTGAGCGGCTACGGGCGCGCGTCGAGGACGACGCAGCAGCGGTCGGGCCGCGGCTCGAGCCGGGCGTCGAGCCGGTCGGGTGCGATCCCGTCGGCGAGCGCCGCGACGAGGCAGCGGTTCGCCCCGCAGAGGAGCTCGGTGTGCACCTGGGCGAGCGCGTGGAACGGGCAGTTGTGCAGGTCGACGTGGTCCTCGGTCCGGCGCGGCTCGTAGCCGTGCTCGGCGAGCACGCGGACGGCCGTGCCGAGCGCGTCCCCGTCCGATCCCGTCGGCGCGGCCGCCCGTCCGGCCGCCTCGCCGTACGCCGCGAAGGCCCCGTTCACCGCGTCGATCACCGGCGTCCCCGATCGCGCCGACTCCGCGACGGCGTCGCCCAGCAGCCGCGCCGCGAGCTCGTACTCGCGGTCGGGGAGCG
>NZ_JBFUHU010000123.1:0-9879 GCF_056402235.1 Cellulomonas sp. P4_B5_2 | reverse complement strand
GGAGCCGGGCCCTCCTGCGCCCCTGCGCTCATCGGGTCATCACGACCTTGAGCGCCTGCGTCTGTGCGGCGCTCCCGAACGTCCGGTAGGCGTCCAGGATGTCCGCCAGCGCGAACCGGTGCGTGACGAACGCCCCGACCGGCAGCTTCCCGGCCTCGACCAGGCGCAGCRGCATCGGCAGCGTCGTCGTGTTCACCAGACCCGTCGTGATCGTGACGTTCTTGATCCACAGGTCCTGCAGCGCCAGCTCGACCGGCCGGCCGTGCACGCCGACGTTCGCCACGTGCCCACCCGGGCGCACCAGGTCCGTGCACATCGTGAACGTCTCGGGGATGCCGACGGCCTCGATGGCCACGTCCACCCCTGCGTCGTCCGTCGCCGCCATGACCTGGGCCTTCCAGTCGGGGGTCGACGAGTCGACGGCGAGCGTGGCGCCCAGGCGCTTGGCGACGTCGAGCCGGTGGGTGTCGCGGTCGATCGCGATGATCTGCGCGGCGCCGTACAGGCCGGCGGTCGCGATCGCGGCCAGCCCGACAGGTCCGGCGCCCACGACCGCCACGGTGTCGCCCGGCTGCACCTGCCCGTACCGCACGCCGATCTCGAAGCCCGTGGGCAGGATGTCGGAGAGCAGCACGGCCAGCTCGTCGGGAACCGTGGGCGGCAGCCGGTGCAGGGAGCTGTCCGCGAACGGGATGCGCACCAGCTCGGCCTGCGTGCCGTCGATGAGGTGCCCCAGCACCCAGCCGATGCCGGAGGTGCCCTCGGGCGCCAGGCAGTGCGACGGGAACTGCGCGCGGCAGTACGTGCACACGCCGCAGCCGCTGATGCACGCGATGATCACCCGGTCGCCGGGTGCATGGTTGCGGACTCCGTCGCCCACCTCGACCACGGTGCCGACGCCCTCGTGCCCGAGGATGCGGCCGTCCGCGACGGTCGGCACGTCACCGCGCAGGATGTGGAGGTCGGTCCCGCAGATCGTGGTGGTGTCCATCCGGACGACCGCGTCGGTCGGCTCGACCAGGGCGGCGTCTCGGACCTCTTCCCACGTGATGGTCCCTGGACCGTGGAACACGAGCGCTTTCATGGTGACTCCTCACCTCGACCGCGTCGGGCACGGTCGCCCGCGCACCTCCAGCGTGGATCCGCGGCGCGCAGGACAGGCAGGGTCGATGGTCCCGTCAGGGCAGGGGGACCGACCACTGCAGGTGTGTGCCGCCCTCGGGAAGCGCCGTCACGACGAGGGTGCCACCGCGCCGGACCGCGCGGTACTCCAGGTTGGCCAGCCCGCTGCGCACCGCGACGTCGGCCGGGACCCCGATCCCGTCGTCCTGGACCTCGATCAGCAGGTCGAGCCCGACGTCCAGCCGGACCACCACCTCGTGCGCGTGGGCGTGCCGCGCGATGTTGGACAGCGCCTCGCGCACCACCGCGACGGCGTCCTCGGCGACGTCCTCGGGCACGGTGGCGGTGACGCCGTCGGTGCGCAGCCGGGGCATGAACCCGAGGCCGTGCCGCGCGTTCACCACCTCGGCGTCGATGCGGTTCCGCAGCCCGGACCCGGTCGCGCCGCCGCGCGCGCTGAGCCGGAAGATGGTCGTGCGCACGTCCTTGATGGTCTCGTCCAGGTCGTCGATCGCGTCCTCGAGCCGGCGTGCCACGTCGGGGTGCACCACCTCCTGGGCGGCTCCCTGCACGTCCAGCCCGATGGCGAACAGCCGCTGGATGACCATGTCGTGCAGGTCCCGCGCGATCCGCTCGCGCTCTTCGAGCACCGCGAGGCGCGCCCGGTCGGACTGCGCGTCCGCCACGTCGAACGCGAGGGCGAGCTGCTCCGCGAACCCCGCGACGCTCGGCAGGTCCGGCTCGGGCGCCGTGGTCGTGTCGCCCGCGGGCCAGGCGAGCGCGAGCGCGCCGATCCAGCGCTCACCGCTGCGCAGCGGGACCGCGAGCACCCAGGCGGACCCGACCACGTCGAGGTCCGCACCGTCCGGGACGCGGCGCAGCACCGGCCATCGACCGGCGAGGTCCGGCTCGATCTCCGGCGGGAGGTCGTCGGTGAGCCCGAACAGCCGCGAGGTCGGGGCGCCGGAGCTCTGCCGGACGCGGGCGAGCACCGACGTCACGGCGTCGTCGCGCGGCAGGCCGCTGGTCAGGGTCGACGTGCACGCGGCGGCCGTCTCGAGCCACAGCTCGTGCTCACGGGCCTGGCGGTAGGCCCSCGCATGGCCGAGCGCGACGCCCGCGGCCGCGGCGAGCGCGACGGCGACCTGCTCGTCCCGCGCGGTGAAGTCGGCGTGCCCCTCCTTGTCCGTGAGGTAGAGGTTGCCGAAGACAGCACCGCGCGCGAGGACGGGGACGCCGAGGAACGTGTGCATCGGCGGATGGTTCTGCGGGAAGCCCACGGACGAGGGGTGGTCCGCGAGGTCGTGCAACCGCAGCGGGTGGGGGCTCGACACCAGATGGCCCAGCACACCCTTTCCCTCGGGGAGATGACCGATCCTGCGGGCGGTCTCGTCGTCGATGCCCCGGTACACGAACTCCTGCAGCCCGCCGTGGTCGCCGAGCACCCCCAGGGCGCCGTAGCGGGCGCCCGTGAGCGTGCACCCGGCGGAGACGAGCCGCTCGAGGACAGTCGCGATGTCGAGCTCGGCCGACATCGACACCACGGCGCCCATCAGCGCCTCGAGACGTTCGTCGCGTTCCGTCCCGGCCTCGTCCGCTCGCATGCTCGGAGCATAGGTGCGAGCACTCGTCGTGGAGACGAACAGGGCCCTTAGGCCCTGGGGCGGCGAGGGCGACCGGCGAATCCTGGACCCAGGTCGACACACGAGGAGGTGAGGGCGATGCGGGCACTGGTGGTGTACGAGTCGTCGTTCGGGAACACGGGCCAGATCGCGAAGGCGGTCTGGGAGGGCATGTTCAGCCGGATGCAGGACGTCGCCCTCCTGGACGTCACGGCGGCCCCCCGCAGGCTCCCACCCGACCTCGAGCTGCTGGTGGTCGGTGCGCCGACCCAGGCGTTCGGCATGAGCCGGCCCGCGACGCGCGCGGACGCCGAGAAGCAGGCGGGTACCGAGCCCGACGGCGTGTCCGTCGGCGTGCGCGAGTGGCTCCGCGAGCTCGATCCTCCGGAGCGCACCGTCCACGCGGCGACGTTCGACACCCGGATCCACAGCCCGCACGTCCCCGGGTCTGCCGCGGTGGGCGCGTGGCGCGTGCTGCGTCGTGCCGGGTTCCAGGTGGCGGCCGAGGCCGAGAGCTTCTGGGTGATGGGGATCAAGGGACCGCTGCGCGACGGCGAGCTGGAGCGGGCACGCGCCTGGGGCGTCGGGCTCACCGGCCTGCTTCTGGGCCTGCGTCCGATCGACCCCGGTCCGCTCGGGGCTCCGGCGCGGTGACCCCGGTCGGGTCAGGGTGCAGACGATGCTGTTCCGCGATGAACAGAGCGGCCTGCGTCCGTCCTCGCACCTCGATCTTGGCCAGCAGGCTGGAGATGTAGTTCTTCACGGTCTTCTCCGCGAGGAACATCCGGTCCGCGATCTGCCGGTTGGTCAACCCCTCGCCGATGAGGTCCAGCACGGCGCTCTCCTGGGCGGTCAGCAGGTCCAGCCGGGCGTCGTGCCGCTGCGACTCCCGGAGACGGTCGAGCACCCGACCGGTCGTCGCCGGATCGAGCAGCGAGCGGCCGCCGGCGACGAGCCTGATCGAGTCGAGCAGCTGCGGACCGCGGATCTCCTTGAGCACGTACCCGGCGGCACCCGCGGTGATCGAGGCCAGCAGCGCCTCGTCGTCCTCGTACGACGTGAGCATGAGGCACCGGACGCCGGGGGCCAGCGCGGCGAGCTCCCGGCAGACCTCGACGCCGCTGCCGTCGGGGAGCCGCACGTCGAGCAGGGCGACGTCCGCGTCGGCGCGCGGGACGCGCACGAGCGCTTCCGCGGCGGTCGCCGCCTCGCCGACCACCGTCATCTCGGGGTCGGCCTCGATGAGGCGCAGCAGGCCCTGGCGCACCACCTCGTGGTCGTCGAGCACGAACACCCGGATCTGGGCCATGACGCCACTGTGCACCATTCAGGCCTCCCCGTGGCCGCCTGCGTGGCGATCGAGGAACGCGTACACCTCGGCCACCTCCACACCCGGGAAGGCCCCGGTCGGCAGGGGCGAGAGCACGTGCGCGTGCACGGCGGCGCTGGGCCACGCGTGGCGCGCCCACCGTGTCGCCAGTCCGGGGTCGGGCTGCCGGCAGCAGGACGGGTCCGGGCAGCGGGACTCGCGCCGTGTCGAGGTGTCCCGTCCGCGGAACCACTTCGCGGCGCCGAACGGGACCCCCACGGTGATCGAGAACCCGCCGGCGGACGTCGAGCCCGTCTGGGTGCTGCACCAGAACGTGCCCTCGGGGGTGTCGGTGTACTGGAAGTACTCCGTGGCACGGTTCCGCCGCGTGAACGCCGACCGGGCGGCCCACTGCCGGCACACGACCTGGCCCTCGATGGCCCCGGTGCCGTCGGCCGGGAAGCGGACGGCGTCGTTGCTGTATCCCTTGAACAGGGTGCCGTCGTCGCCCACCCGCAGGAAGTGCAGCCGGATGTCGAGGTGCTCCGTGAGCAGGTTGGTCAGGCGCTGCGCGGCGGCCTCGTGGGTGACCCCGAACGCGTCGCGGAAGTCCTCGACGGCCAGCTCCTTGCGGCGCTTGGCCGCGCTCAGGTGCGCTACCGCGGCCGTGCGTGGCATCAGGCAGGCGGCCGCGAAGTAGGTGATCTCGACGCGCTGCCGCAGGAAGTCGGCGTAGCTGCGGGGAGTCGAGTGCCCGAGCACCCGGTGCGCGATCGCCTGCAGCGCGAGCGAGCGCAGGCCGTGCCCGCCGGGGATCGACGCGGGTGGCAGGTAGATGCGTCCGTTGGCCAGGTCGGTGACGGTGCGCGTCGAGTGGGGCAGGTCGTCCACGTGCAGGAGCGCGAAGCCGAGGTCGGCGGCCATCTGGGCGACGGCGCTGTGGGTCAGGGCGCCGGTCGTGTAGCCCGCTCGCCGCACGAGGTCCTCGGCCACCTCCTCGATCTCGGGCAGGTGGTTGTTGCGCTCCGTCATCCAGAGCCGCAGCGCGGTCGTGGCCCGGCGCGCTTCCTCGGGCGTCGCGATCGCGGCGTCGTCGCGCCGGGCCAGCTCGTGGTGGAGGCCGACCAGTGCCTCGAGCGCCTCGGTCGACAGGTTCCGGGCGGGACGCACGCTCGGCAGGCCCAGCGCAGCGTAGGCCGCGGTGCCCTGGGCGCGGTCCAGCTCGATCTCGAGGGCGGCCCGCCGGGACGGGGGAGCGGCGTCGAGCAGGTCCGTCGTCGTGGTGCCCAGCGCCGCGGCCAGGGCCTGCAGGAGGCTGAGCCGAGGTTCGCGACGACCGTTCTCGACGAGGGAGAGCTGGCTCGCGGTGCTGCCGGCGAGGCGTCCGAGCTCGTCGAGCGTCAGCCCGCGCTCGGTGCGGGCGTGCCGGATGCGCCGTCCGAGCATGAGCAGCTGCGACCCCGGCGGCGTCGAGCCGCGGGATTCGGTGGGGAGGTCGATGACCGGCCGGGCTGAGTCCGTCGACATGGCGTTGACGCTAGAGCAAGAAGTGCTGTTCTTGACAGCATGAATCCATTGAAGCCGCTCCCGAGCAGCCTGGACGCTCGAAGCCGGCGAGTACTCCCTCGTCCAGGCCTGTGGACAGGAGCCTTTCCATGACCAGGTACGTCTCACGGTTCGTTGACGGCGACAAGGACAAGAAGGATCTGCTGGGCGGCAAGGGCGCCAACCTGGCAGAGATGACCAAGCTGGACCTGCCCGTGCCACCGGGGTTCACGATCACCACCGAGGCGTGCCGGGCGTACATGCGCGACGGGCACGTCCCGCCCGAGCTTCGCGTCGAGGTGACGCTGGCCGTGCGGGAGATCGAGGACACGATCGGGCGGCGCCTGGGCGACTTCCACGAGCCGCTGCTGGTGTCCGTGCGCTCCGGGGCGAAGTTCTCGATGCCGGGCATGATGGAGACCGTCCTGAACATCGGGCTCAACGACGCGTCCGTGAAGGGCCTCACCGAGTTCTCCGGGGACGAGCGGTTCGCCTGGGACTCCTACCGCCGGCTCATCCAGATGTTCGGCAAGACGGTGCTGGGGATCGACGGGGAGCTGTTCGCGGCCGCCCTGGACGAGCGCAAGACCGCAGTCGGCGCCGCCACCGACGTCGACCTGTCCGCGCAGGACCTGCACGTGCTCGTGCACACCTTCAAGGAGATCGTCGTCGAGCAGACGGGCCGGGAGTTCCCGCAGCACCCGCGCGAGCAGCTCGACATGGCGATCGAGGCCGTCCTCGACTCGTGGAACACCGACCGCGCCCGGCTCTACCGTCGCCGCGAGCGCATCCCGAACGACCTGGGGACCGCCGTCAACGTGGTGAGCATGGTGTTCGGCAACCTGGGTGAGACGTCCGGCACCGGGGTCTGCTTCACGCGCGACCCGTCGACCGGCGAGGCCGGGGTCTACGGCGACTACCTGCCGAACGCTCAGGGCGAGGACGTGGTCGCCGGGATCCGCAACACGCTGCCCTTGTCGGAGCTCGAGGTGCTCGACCCCGTCTCCTACGACGCGCTGCGGCACGCGATGCGCCGCCTCGAGACGCACTACCGCGACCTGTGCGACATCGAGTTCACCATCGAGCGCGGCAAGCTCTGGCTGCTGCAGACCCGGGTGGGCAAGCGCACCGCGGCCGCGGCGTTCCGGATCGCGACCGAGCTGGTGGACGAGAGCCTCATCACGATGGACGAGGCGATCACGCGCTGCCCGGGTGACAAGCTCAACCAGCTTCTGTTCCCGCAGTTCGACGCGAGCGCCGACCGGCACCTGCTGACCACCGCCATGGCGGCGTCACCGGGCGCGGCGGTGGGCGAGATCGTCCTGGACAACGCCCAGGCGCTCGAGCGGACCGAGGCCGGCGCTCAT
The DNA here is from genome assembly GCF_056402235.1 of Cellulomonas sp. P4_B5_2. Classification (NCBI taxonomy): domain Bacteria; kingdom Bacillati; phylum Actinomycetota; class Actinomycetes; order Micrococcales; family Cellulomonadaceae; genus Cellulomonas; species Cellulomonas sp. P4_B5_2. The sequence goes on along the minus strand of NZ_JBFUHU010000123.1, from coordinate 2,914 downwards.
GTGATCCTGGTGCGCCGGGAGACCAACCCGGACGACCTGCAGGGGATGATCGTCGCCGACGGCATCCTCACCGCCCGCGGTGGGAAGACGTCCCACGCGGCCGTCGTCGCACGCGGCATGGGGACATGCGCCGTGGTCGGCGCGGAGGAGGTCGAGGTCGACGTCGCCCGCGGCGAGGTGCGCGTGCGTGACCAGGTGCTCCACGCAGGGGACACGATCGCGATCGACGGGTCCACGGGGGAGGTCTTCCGCGGCTCGGTGCCGGTGGTCGACTCACCGGTCATGGTCTACGTCGCCGAAGGGCTCGACGCCGGGCTGGCTGCGGCGACCGATCCCGAGGCTCGTGCCCTGGTCTCGGCCGTGGACCGCGTCCTGCGGCATGCCGACTTCGTCCGCCGGATGCAGGTGCGCACCAACGCCGACACGGCCGAGGACGCCCGCCGCGCACGGGCGCGGGGAGCCGAGGGTGTGGGGCTGTGCCGGACGGAGCACCAGTTCCTGGGCGAGCGGCGCGAGCACATCGAGCGGCTCATCCTGGCCGACAACGACGACGACCGCTCGGTCGCCCTCGACGCCCTCCTCCCGCTCCAGCGCGAGGACTTCGCCAGCCTGCTGGAGGCCATGGACGGGCTGCCGACGACCATCCGGCTCATCGACCCCCCGCTGCACGAGTTCCTGCCGGACCTCACGGAGCTGGCGGTCAGGGTCGCGGTGGCCGAGGAGCCGGACCCGAAGGAAGTCGCCCTCCTGGCGGCGGTCGAGCGGATGCACGAGCAGAACCCGATGCTGGGGCTGCGCGGGGTGCGGCTCGGGCTGACGCTGCCGGGCCTGTTCGCCCTGCAGGTGCGCGCGATCGCGGAGGCGACCGTGCAGCTGCGGCAGGCCGGACTCGACCCGCGGCCGGAGATCATGGTCCCGCTCGTGGGATCGGTACGGGAGCTGCAGCTGGTCCGCGAGGAGGCCGAGCGGGTCCTGGCCGAGGTCAGTGCGTCGTCCGGCGTCCCGCTCGACGTGCCGATCGGCTGCATGATCGAGCTGCCCCGTGCAGCACTGACCGCGCACCGGATCGCCGAGGAGGCCGACTTCTTCTCCTTCGGCACCAACGACCTCACGCAGACCACGTGGGGGTTCTCGCGGGACGATGTCGAACGGGCGTTCTTCGCCGACTACCTGCAGAACGGCGTGCTGACCATCTCCCCGTTCGAGACGCTCGATGCCGATGGCGTGGGCTCCCTGGTGCGGGCCGGCGTGGAGGGTGGCAGGGCGACCAAGCCGGGCCTGCACATCGGGGTGTGCGGTGAGCACGGGGGAGACCCGGAGTCGATCCACTTCTTCCACGAGGTGGGGCTGGACTACGTGTCGTGCTCGCCGTTCCGCGTGCCGATCGCGCGGCTGGAGGCCGGCCGTGCGGCCGTGGCACGGGGAGGCGCCGCCTGAGCAGTGCGTCGGAACAGCGCCCGGGCGTGGTCGACGACCGCGTCCGGGCGCTCGTCCGCGATGAAGTGCCCGGCGCCGGCGACGAGCTCCTGCGTGAGGTCGTCCGCGTGGTCCTCGTACCCGCCCAGGAGCTCGAGCGGGAGGCCCGCCGGGTCGTCCGCGCCGTACAGCACGACGGTCGGCGTGGTCAGCAGCGCGTCCCGGTACGCTCCGCGGGCGATCCGTCCGACCTCCCCGAGGATGGCGTTCCGGTAGAGCGCGGAGCCGGCGCGAGCACGGGCGGGATCTCGCAGGGGTGCGGCGAACAGCTCGACGTCGCTCTCGGGCAATGCGTCCGCTCCGGTCCGGAAGTCGCGCAGCAGGTACCGCACGAGCCGTTGCCGTCCGGACCGCAGTGCCCACGGTCCGAGACCGGGCGTGGCGATGACCCACTGGAACCACAGCCGCCACGCGACGGTGAGCATCCGCGGGTGCATCCGGACGAACGGGTGCCCACTGCCGAACGTGAGGAAGGCGCCGACGCGGTCCGGGTGCTCGAGGCAGAGCCCGTACCCGAGGATCGCGCCGTAGTCGTGCGCGACGAGGTCGACCTTCGTCAGCCCGAGCGCGTCCAGCAGCTCGACCACGTCCGCCAGGAGCTGCTCGCGGACGTAGCCGCCGGAGGGAGCGTCCGTCCACCCGGCGCCGCGCAGGTCGGGGCAGACCACGTGGTGGTCCTGCGCGAGCTCGGGGATGACCTTGCGCCACTCCCACCAGTGCTGCGGGAAGCCGTGCAGCAGCAGCACCGGGGGACCGTTGCCCGCCTCGGCGACGTGCATGCGCAGGCCGGGCAGCTCCACGAACCGGTGGGTGACCCCGTCGAGGGCCGGGAAGGCGTCCATCTGCCGACGGTACTACGATCGTAGTAGTGAGTCTACTACGTCTATAGTGCGCGCATGACGTCACCGAAGGTCCGCGCGCTCGACGCCGCGATCGAGCTGCTGGGCACCGAGGGCCTGCGCGCGCTCACCCACGTCCGGGTCGACGAGCGGGCCGGGATCCCCCGGGGCTCGACGTCCAACTACTTCCGGACCCGCGCGTCCCTGCTCGCCGGGGTGGCGGGGCGGATCATCGAGCGCGAGATGCCGGAGGCCGCCACCGCGCTCGCGCCGACGTCGGTCGACGAGGTGATCGAGTCGGTCTGTGCGCTGGTCGTGTTCACGACCACGGTCCAGCGCACGCTGACCACCGCCCGCCTGGTCCTCTTCATGGAGGCGAGCCACGACCCCGTGCTCCGGGACGCTCTGTCGGCCGGCCGACGCGCGCTGGAGGACGAGGTGGTGTCCGTGCTCGCGCGGCTCGGGTCGTCGGACCCTGCCACCGGTGCGGCTGCGGTCATGGCGTGCGCCGAGGGGCTGATCCTGCACCGGATCGCGCGTGGTGACGAGACCGATCCGCGCCCTGCGCTCGAGCTCGTGGCGCGGGCAGCGCTGGCATG
>NZ_JBFUHU010000122.1:0-11498 GCF_056402235.1 Cellulomonas sp. P4_B5_2 | reverse complement strand
GCGCGGGGGCGTGCGTGCGGGCGTGCTCGGTCGCGACGGCCGGCCGACGACGATCGGCTCGGCGTCGGTCGGGCGGACCGGACGCGCAGACGATCCGGGGGCGAAGCTCGGTGGTGGGGTGCGCGACGTCCGCTCGTCGGAAGCCATGCCTCAGCAGACGTCTGTCGTGTCGTCGGCGCTGAACGCCTCTTCGCCGGCCTTCTTGGTCTCCACCGGGGCCGGCGTGACGGGCGTCGCGGGGTCGGTCGTCGCGCCCGGGGCCGTCGTCGCGCCCGGGGCCGTCGTCGCGGTGGCCGTGGGCGCCTCGCCGAGCGCAGGGAGGTCGCTCGCGAGGTTCCCCCACACCTCGTCGGCGGCAGAGGTCCACTCGACGCGGTTGGGGTCCGACTTCGCAGCAGCGAACGGGATCGTCATGAACGTGATGTTGCCAGTGTTGATGTTCCGGAGGTTGTAGGCGAGGCCGGTCATGTTGCTGATCGACATCCCGTTGTCGGTCGTCAGCGACCCCGTGGCGGCGCTCAGGAACGAGATCAGCTTCTGCGGGTTGGTCAGCACGTCGCGGGAGAGCACCTCGCGCACCATCGCCGCGATGAGCTTCTGCTGGTTGCCGATGCGGTTGGTGTCTGAGCCGTTGCCGATGCCCTCACCCTTGCGCGCCCGGGCGTAGGCGAGCGCGGTCGGACCGTCGAGCGTCTGGAAGCCCGCCTTCAGGGAGAGCCCCGCCAGCTTCGACGTCATGTCGTTCGGGATGCACATGGGCACGCCGCCGATGGAGGTGACCATGTCCTGGAAGCCGGCGAAGTCGACGACGACGAAGTGGTCGATCGCGACGCCGGTGTTCAGCTGCACCGTGTTGATCGTGCACGCGGCCGCCGACGTCAGGTCCCCGCCGTTGTCCCAGCCGGTCGCGAAGGCGGAGTTGAACATGCCGTGCGTGGCTCGCGTGGTCTTGCCGTTCGTCATGGTGCACGACGGGATGTCGACCAGGGAGTCGCGCGGGATGGAGACCAGCTCGACCCGCGACCGGTCGGCCGAGATGTGCAGCACCATCGCGGTGTCCGAGCGCATGCCCTCGGCCTCGCCGCCGATCGTGGCGTTCACCCCGTCGCGCTGGTCGGAGCCGAGGATCAGGATGTTCACCGCCTGACCCGCGTTGGGGTCGTCAGGGTCCGGCTCCGTGCTCGGCTCGGGCATCGGGTTCACCAGCGCCGAGACGTCGACCCTGTCCAGGTTGCCGTTGAGCTTGGCGGCGACCGCTGCGACACCGCTGGCGCCGAACACGACGACGGCTGCCACCCCGAGCGCGATCGCCCGGATCACGCCGTGGGCGCGCAGGGTGCGGGCGTGCCGGGCGGCACGAGGGCGTGGGACGGCAGCGTGGCGGGAGGTCACCCGACGATCGTAGGAGGCCGTGCCGGTCGTCCGGCGGAGCGTGGGCAGGGGCGTCGTGGAGGATCTGTGCAGATCAGCGGCGTGCCCCCGCCGACGTCAGCGCCCCAGCTGCGCGTACTTGGCCTCGGTCGCGTCCTTCTGCGGCCGCCACCACGCCTCGTTGGCCTGGTACCAGGCGACCGTCGCCTCCAGGCCTGCCCGGAAGTTGGCGTACCGCGGTGCCCAGCCGAGCTCCTCGCGCAGCTTGGTGGAGTCGATCGCGTAGCGCAGGTCGTGGCCGGGCCGGTCGCTGACGAGGTCGTACGCGTCGGCCGACTGCCCCATGATCTCGAGGATGTCCTCGACGACGGTCTTGTTGTTCTCCTCGCCGTCGGCACCGATCAGGTACGTCTCGCCCAGGCGACCGCGCTCGATGATCGCCCAGACCGCGCTGTTGTGGTCCTCGACGTGGATCCAGTCGCGCACGTTCTCGCCCGAGCCGTAGAGCTTGGGACGCACCCCGTCGATCACGTTGGTGATCTGCCGCGGGATGAACTTCTCCACGTGCTGGTACGGACCGTAGTTGTTCGAGCAGTTGGAGATGGTCGCGCGGACGCCGAAGCTGCGGGACCACGCCCGCACCAGCAGGTCGGACGACGCCTTCGTCGACGAGTACGGGCTGGACGGGTTGTACGGGGTCTCCGGCGTGAACTTCGCCGGGTCGTCCAGCTCGAGGTCGCCGTAGACCTCGTCGGTCGAGATGTGGTGGAAGCGCACGTCGTGCCGACGGACCGCCTCGAGCAGCTGGTACGTGCCGATGATGTTGGTGCGCAGGAACGGCSACGGGTCGTKSAGSGAGTTGTCGTTGTGCGACTCCGCGGCGAAGTGCACCACCAGGTCGACGTCCTTGACCAGGGAGTCGACGATGTCGGGGTCCGCGATGTCGCCCTTGGCGAAGACGACCTTGCCGTCGACCGGGTCCAGGCTCCGCTCGTCGCCCGCGTAGGTCAGTGCGTCGAGCACCGTGACCTGGACGTCGGGACGCTCGCGGACGGTCTGGTGGACGAAGTTGGAGCCGATGAAGCCGGCTCCGCCGGTGACGAGCAGGTGCACGGGGGGACCCTTCGGAGGCGCTGAGGACGGGGCCTACTCTAGCCGGGGAGGGTCCGGCGCGGACGTCGTCACAGCGCCCGAGGTCGGAGCCGCGGCCGCACGCTGATAATCTCGTTGGTCGATCCACCGACGTGACGAGCACCAGGTCCCTGACGGTCCGTGGCCCACCGTGTGGGCCCACCAGGACGCTCGACGCGTCCCCGACGCTGGAGGCACGACACATCGACAAGCCCGGAGCGCCCGTCCTGGCGCCGCTCGAGACGGTTGCCGTCCGAGAGGTGCGTCACACGCCGCCGATGTGGCGACAGTGGAACCTCATCTGGAACTTCGCGCAGCGCGACCTGAAGTCCRAGTTCAAGGGCTCCGCGCTCGGCTGGGCGTGGTCCCTCGTGGTTCCGCTCGCCACGCTCGGCATCTACACCGTGGTCTTCTCGGTGGTCTTCCGGTCGACGCCTCCGGACTTCGGCAACGGCAAGGGCGGCATCTTCGTCATCTGGTTGTGGGCGGGACTCACGACGTGGACGTTCTTCGCCTCGAGCGTCAACGGCGGGATCAGCGGGCTGCTCGGCACGGGAGCCCTGCTCAAGAAGATCTACTTCCCGGCGTACGCGCCGGTGATGGGGTCGACCGTCGCCATGGGCGTGCAGAGCCTCATCGAGCTGGGCATCTACCTCACCGTCCTGGCCGTCCTCGGCAACATCGGGGTGTCCTGGTTGCTCATCCCGGTGTGGGCGGTGCTGCTGTGCGTGTTCGTCACGTCGCTGGCCACGGCGTTCGCGGTGCTCAACGTGTACGTGCGGGACCTGGCGCACCTCGTCGCCGTCGGGCTGCAGCTCATGTTCTACGCGACGCCGATCATCTACCCGATCGCGATCGTGCCGGAGACCCTGCGTGGCATCCCGCTGCGGGCGATCGTGGAGTGGAGTCCCGTGTCGCTGTTCGTCGAGACCCTGCGCGCGCTCACCTACGGGCTCACCTCCCCGCCTCCCAGCGTCTGGCTCGCCCTGCTCGGCTGGACGGCCGCAGCGCTCGCCTTCGGAGTCGTCGTGCACAGGCGACGCGGCGGCGACCTCGGGGAGGAGCTGTGAGCGCGGAGGAGAAGGCCCCCTCGGCCGCACCGGCCATCCGGGTCGAGCGGCTGTCGAAGCAGTTCAAGCTGCACACGGAGCGGCGCAACTCCATCAAGGAGCGCGTCGTGCGCGGCCGCTCGAAGTCCGACGGACTTTTCCGGGCCCTCGACGACGTCTCGTTCGACGTGCCGCGCGGGACGACGTTCGGGCTCATCGGGCACAACGGCTCGGGCAAGTCGACCCTGCTGAAGATCCTCGCGGGCGTCTACCGGCCGACGAGCGGCGGGGTGCTCGTCGACGGTCGGGTATCGGCCCTGCTCGAGCTGGGCGCCGGGTTCCACGGTGAGCTGACCGGGCGGGAGAACATCTTCCTCAACGGCTCGATCCTGGGCCTGTCGCGCAAGCAGATCGCGGGCGCGATGGACGAGATCATCGAGTTCTCGGGTCTCGGGGACTTCATCGACTCGCCGGTGAAGATCTACTCGTCGGGCATGTACGTGCGGTTGGGCTTCGCCATCGCCGTGACGCTGGAGCCCGAGATCCTCATCGTCGACGAGATCATCGCCGTCGGCGACGAGGAGTTCCAGCGCAAGTGCTTCGACCACCTGTTCCGGCTGCGCAACCAGGGCACGACGATCGTCCTGGTCACGCACTCGATGGGGCTGGCCGCGGAGCTGTGCGACTCGGCGGTGTGGCTCGACCACGGCGTCGTGCGCGCGCTCGGACCCGCACCCGAGGTCATCGACCAGTACCTGACCGAGGTCAACCAGGCCGAGGCACGCGCCGGCGACCACGCCGACGAGCCCGTCACCGGCCTGGCCACCTCGCGCACCGGGTCGGGCGAGGTCCGGATCACCGGCGTCGACCTGCTGGGCACGGACGGCGAGGTGCTCCCGATCGTCGTCACCGGGGAGCCGCTGACCGTGCGGGTGCACTTCACCGCCACCGCCCCGGTGCCGGCCGCCACGTTCTCGCTCGGCTTCGTGCACGAGATCGGCATCGCCATCGCGGGCACGAACACGCGGATCCACGGCGACCCGATCCGCCTCGAGCCCGGGGTCGGGTACCTCGACTACATCTTCGACTCGCTTCCCCTGCTCGCCGCCAACTGGCGCATCTCGACGGCGGTGCGCAGCCACGGTCACACCTACGACCACCTCGACAAGGCGTTCGAGCTGACGATCCGCGCCGGGTCGGAGAACGAGGGTGGCGCGGTGCGCCTCGAGGGGCGGTGGGGCGAGCTGGTCGTCGATCCGACGCAGACCCCGGCGGTGGTCGTGTGAGTGCGCCGAGCGACGTCCCGGCTCAGCCGGACGCACGGGTGGCCGAGCTCGAGACGCAGGTCGTCGCCCTGCGCAGCCAGCGGGACGCGGCCTGGGCACAGATCGAGGCGATGAGGCACAGCGCCTCGTGGCGGCTGACCTGGCCGCTGCGCCGCGTGTCCCGACGCGTCCGGGTYCGCTGACGTGATCGGTGCACGACACCCCCGCGTGGTCGATCTCGCGGCGGGTGCCACCCTGGTCGAGCACGCCGGTCGCGCACCGGGCGGCACCGACAGGGCTGCCGTCATGGCGCACCACTCGTCACGCCCCGAGGTCACCCGCTCCGTGCGCACCTTCGTCGGTGAGCTCGTCGACGCCGGCTACCGGGTGGTCGTGGTCTCCAGCTCGACGTTCACCGAGCCGCTCCGGTGGGGCGACGCCGACCTCACCGACGTGACGGTGCTGCGCAAGCCCAACGTCGGCTACGACTTCGGCTCGTGGGCGATCGGGCTGCACCGGTTCCCGGAGATCGCCTCGTGCACGGACGTGGTCCTGACCAACGACAGCCTCGCCGGCCCGTTCGCGACGATCGCCCCGCTGCTGGACCAGCTGCACGCCTCGCCCGCGGACGTCTGGGGCCTCACCGAGACGCTCCAGTTCACGCGTCACGCGCAGAGCTTCTTCCTGGGTTTCCGGCGGTCGGTGCTGCGCGAGCCCGCGCTCCAGCACTTCTGGGCCGACGTCCGGCACTAYGACGACAAGCAGCTCGTGATCCATCGCAACGAGCTCGGGCTGGCCCGGCTGCTGCAGGCGGAGGGGTACACGGTCGACGCCGCCTACCCCGCGCCCACCGTGGTCGACCCCGCCGACAACCCGACCATCGCGGGGTGGCGCACGCTGCTCGACCGCGGCTGGCCGTTCGTCAAGCGAGAGATCCTCCGCGCACCGCACCTCGCGCCCGACGGGGACTCCATCCCCGCGGAGCTGCGGGCGCGGTACGGGGTGGACGTCGCGGACTGGATCGACGCGTGAACCGGCGGCAGGGGCCGCACTCGAAGTCGCAGGAGGGCACCGGAGCATGAGACGCATCACCAGGGCAGGGGTCGTGGGCCGCATCAAGCGCCTCCGCGTCTCCGTCGGCTCGCGCATCGCGGGCACGCGCCCCCGCCGACCGGACACCGGATCCCGGACCAGCCTGGACTCCTGGCTGCGCCGGACGCGCGGCCGCCGCACCGGTGCGTTCCCCGACGCGTGGCGCGTCCACCCTGCCCTGCCGTTCGCGGAGCCGTCGCGGATCGCCGTGCTGATGCACGTGCACTACCCGGACCTGGTCCCCGAGCTGCTCGCGCAGCTGGCGCACGTCCCCGTGCCCGTCGACCTGCTGGTGACCAACTCCTCGGGGACCCCGCTCCACGTGGACGTGTCCGCGCTGCCGCAGGTCGTGCACGTCGCGGTGCTCGACGCCCCGAACCACGGCCGCGACATCCTGCCGATGATCGGCGTGATCAACGCCGGCCTCCTGGACCCGTACGACCTGGTCCTCAAGGTGCACACGAAGCGCAGCACGTGGCGCGCCGAGCACGCCGAGCTGGGCGGCGACGGAGCCCAGTGGAAGGACGCCTTCCTCGACGCGCTGCTGGCGAGCGAGGACAACGTGCGCGCGATCCTGGGCGCGTTCGCCGAGGACCCGTCGCTCGGGGTCGTCACCGCCGACGGCAGCGTGCTCGGGCCGGAGTTCTGGGGCGGCGACGAGCAGGCGGCGCGCGAGCTGCTCGAGCGGCTGGGGATCGGGCTGGATCCCGAGGCRCTGCGGTTCCCGGCGGGCTCCATGTACTGGGTCCGCGGCATCGTGCTGCAGGGCATGCGGTCGCTCGCCCTGTCCACCGAGGACTTCGAGCCGGAGGCGGGCCAGGTCGACGGCACGACCGCGCACGCCATCGAGCGCCTCGTCGGCATCCTGGCGCAGGAGGCGGGGCTGCGGGTCGAGGAGCATCACTCCGTCGCGGGTGACCCGGCGGCCGCCGATCGCTGGGCCGCCGGGGCTGAGCCGCCCCGCAGGGTGCGCGTGGTGCCGTTCTACCTGCCGCAGTTCCACCCGACCCCCGAGAACGACCGGTGGTGGGGTGCGGGCTTCACGGAGTGGCAGAACGTGACCGCAGCGCACCCGGTGTACCCGGGCCACGAGCAGCCGCTGCTGCCCGCCGACCTCGGCTTCTACGACCTGCGGCTGGACGCGATCCGGCAGGAGCAGCAGAACCTGGCGACGGCGCACGGCGTCGAGGGCTTCATGTACTACTACTACTGGTTCGCGGGGCAGCGGCTGCTCTCGATGCCGGTCGAGTCCCTCGCCGCGGGCACCACCCCGAAGACGTTCTGCCTCATGTGGGCGAACGAGAACTGGACGCGTCGTTGGGACGGCCGGTCGTCGGACATGCTCATCGGCCAGGACTACGACAAGGTGCCGGCGACGGAGTTCATCGAGGACGTGATGGAGTTCCTCAAGGACCCCCGCTACCTCAAGGTCGACGGCAAGCCGGTGGTCTCGGTGTACCGCATCTCCCAGATCCCCGACTATCCGTCCGTGCTGGCCCACTGGCGCACCCGTGCGCGCGAGGAGGGGGTCGGTGAGCTGCTGCTGATCAACGTCGACGTCGCGCGGGAGTTCGACGGGCTCGACCGGGCCGCGGCGACCGCCGGGCTGGACGGCACGCACCAGTTCCCCCCGCACAACGCGCACTGGGACTGGGTCGACTACGCCGACCTGGGGGCCGACGCCGAGTTCCGCGGGAACCTGCTGAGCTACGGCAGCATGGTGGACGAGGCCGAGAAGCGGCTCGGCACGCTCGACGACGCGGTGTTCCCCGCGGTGATGGTCAACTTCGACAACACCGCGCGCCGGCAGTGGGGCGCCGACATCTGGCACGGCTCCAACCCGTACACGTTCCGCCGGTGGCTCGCCGCCACCGCGGCCGCCGTGCAGAGCCGTGACCCCGAGCACCGCCTGGTGTTCGTCAACGCCTGGAACGAGTGGGCGGAGGGCGCTGTGCTGGAGCCCACAACCCGCCACGGGCACGGGTATCTTTGCGCCGTGCGCGACGTCGTGCAGGGGTGACGACGCGGTTGACCCCTGACGACCGGACCGAGAGCGAGTTCCCCGTGCCTGATCCCGTCCCCACCACACCCTTGCGCGCCCTGCCGCACTCCGTCGTCGACGGGGTGCGGGTGGTGCGGGAGACCGGCGCCGCCTGGCTGGACGGCTCCGAGGGCGTCCTCTACGAGCGGATGACCAGCGGTCTCCCGCTCGACTCGCTGAGCGACGAGCTGTTCGCGACGGCCACCAACTGGCCCGAGCAGTACCACCTGTCGCCGTCGCGGGCCAACGTGATCCGTGCGCTCGACCTGCCGCCCGAGGCGGCCGTGCTCGAGATCGGGTGCGGCTGCGGCGCGATCACGCGCTACCTGGGCGAGGCGTGCGCGACCGTGGACGCGCTCGAGCCCACGTTCGCCCGGGCACGTGTCGCCGCCGCGCGCACGGCGGAGCTGCCCGGTGTCACCGTCATCAATGCCGAGGTCGACGACCTGCCGCAGGAGCCCGCATACGACCTGGTGGTCGTCGTCGGGGTGCTGGAGTACGTCGGCAACGGGGGAGCCGACGASGCGCCGTACGTCGAGTTCCTGGAGCGCCTGCGGGCCACCCTTCGACCCGGTGGTCGCCTCGTGCTCGCGATCGAGAACGAGCTGGGCGTGAAGTACCTCGCCGGCGCGCCGGAGGACCACTCGAACGAGGTCTTCCACTCCGTGCAGGGCTACGTCCACGACGGTCCCGCGCGGACCTTCAGCCGGCGCCGGCTGGTCCAGCTCATGACCGCGGCGGGGTACACGGGCACGCGCGTGCTCGGTGCCTTCCCGGACTACAAGCTGACGCGCATCGTGCTCGACGACTCGCTGCTGGAGCACGCCCCCGGCCTCGCGGTGAACGCGCCGCACTTCCCGAGCCCGGACTGGGTGACGCCGCGTCCGGTGCTGCTCGACGAGGGCAGCCTGTGGCAGGAGCTGGTCACCGCCGGCGTCGGTGGCGACTTCTCCAACTCGTTCCTGGTCGTGGCCGGCACCGACGGGCCTGAGGCGCCGGCGCTGTGGGCGGACGACCAGCTGGCGCGGTACTTCTCGATGCGTCGCCGGCGCCCCTTCCAGGTGGCCAAGACTGTCACCCGCGCCGCCGACGAGGTGACGATCACGAGCCGTCGGCTCGGGTCCGGGACCGCGGGCGCCGTGACCGTCCTGCCGTACGGCGAGCGCTGGGAGGAGGGTGAGTCGCTGGTCGACCGGATCGTCCGGGAGCCCGCGACCCTGGACGCCGAGGTCGCCGTCTGGGCGGACCTGTTCCGCGGCCGGGCCGCAGCCAGCGCGGAGGGCACGCCGTTCGACGTGCTGCCGCACAACATCCACTACGTCGACGGCCAGGCGCGGATCATCGACGACGAGTGGCGCTCGACCAGCCTCACCGCTCGCGAGGCCACCGTGCGCGGCGGCCTGCTGCTGGCGCGCGACCTGCTCGACGAGGCCCCGCTGGACGTGTGGGGCGAGTCGAGCGCCACCGCGCTCGTGCAGCGGATCGCCGCCGCCGCCGGCGAGGTCCTCACCGAGGAGGATGTCGAGAGCGCGATCCGCACCGAGGCGGAGCTGCAGGCGACGATCGGGGGTGCCGCCGAGGGGACGCCGCACCACGCCCGGATCCGCCGCGCCGTCGAGGCCGAGCTGCGGCGCAACCTCGACGAGCCGACGTACGGGGTCGCACCCGCGCCACTGTGGCGGGCCGAGTCCGACGCGCTCAAGGAAGCGGTGTCGACGCGCGACCTGCTGTTCGCGACCGGGGACCAGCCGCTCGGCGCGGGTGGACGGGAGCATCAGACCCGGACGGTCCGGCAGCCGAGCGTCGCGCTCGCTCCTGCGCCGGTGTTCACGGCGTAGATGCACACCGAGTGCAGCCCGGGCGAGGCGGCCAGCTGGAGCGTGAACCCGTGGTTGGGGCCCGCGCTGGGGAACGCCGCGCCGATGTCCCCGCGCGTCGCGTTGGCCCAGCCCATCGCGTAGCTGGAGCCGTCGACGAACATCTGCACGATGATCGGCGACGCCGTGTCGGGGTCGATCGCCCAGCCGCTGCCCGTGATGACCCCGCCGGCCGCGGAGACCGCGTCGAGCTGGCCGAACGGGTTGCTCGACGGCACGTCCACGGCGAAGCACCCCAGGGAGCTGGTGCTCCCCGCACCGGTGTTCACCGCGAACACGCAGGCGGTGTGCCGGCCGGCAGACGCCGGCAGGGTGAGCGTGTAGCCGTGGTTGGGGCCTGCCGCGGGGAACGCCGCCCCGACGTCGCCGCGCTCCTGGTTGGCCCAGGCCATGACGCTCGTCCCGTCCTCCAGGTACATCTGCACGATGATCGGCGACGCCGTGTCGGGATCGATCGTCCAGCCGCGCGCGATGACGGTGCCCGGGGTGCCGCTGACGGCGTCGACCCGGCCGAACGGGTTGCTGGTCGGGACGTCGACAGCCCGGCAGCCCAGGCCCCTGCTCGTGCCCGGCCCGGTGTTCACCGCGATGACGCAGACGGTGTGCCTGCCGGGCGTGGTGGTACCGGTGACCTGGTAGCCGTGGTTGGGGCCCGCCGCCGGGAACGCCTCACCGACGTCCGGCCGCGACCCGCCCGCCCAGGCCATGGAGACGGGGGAGCCGTCGACGTACAGCTGCACGAGGATCGGTGACGCCGTGTCCGGGTCGATCGCCCACCCGGAGGCGGTCACGCTGCTCGGCGCGGTCCTGGTGCCCTCGAACTGACCGACGGGCGAGCCCTGGTTCGGGTCGGTGTCGAGCAGGTTGTTGTCGATGTTGATCGTGACGCCGCCGAACGTCTCGTTGTGCCCGCCGTTGTACTGGTGGATGCGGCTGTACGGCGCCCACTGGTTGTCGGCGACCCACGCGGTGTGCCCGTAGATGGAGCCGGTCCCGTTCCACCGCGCGATCCAGATCTTGTCCGGCGCCACGAAGCCGGGCTGCGCGGCGCCGATCGCCAGGTCGGCGATACCGGTGGCCGCGCTGCTGTACACGCCCGAGCTGTAGCCGCCGGCGCGCAGGGTCTGCGTCCACGAGGACAGGTACGCGCGGACCGAGCCGCTGCACTCCGTCCCCCGCGTGTAGCTCTCCATGTCGTAGTAGATGTCGGAGCCGCCACCGAGCCCGAGGGCCTGGGCGCGCGCGATCGCGTCGAGCGCGGACTGCCGACCCTGGTCCCACTCGAGCCCGGGGGTGATCTTGTTGGTGTAGGTCGAGCACGGCGCCTGGAGCCCGACGTAGATGGGCTGGGCCTTCCAGCCCATCGAGGCCACGCTGCGCAGCCAGCTCGCCGTCAGGTTCGGCTGCTGGCAGCCGCGGGACACGCCGCCGATGTAGACCCCGATCGAGCGGTACGGCGAGGCGTTCCAGGCCTGCATCGAGGACAGCGCGGGTGCGGTGCACGCGTCGAAGCCGTTGCCGTGGTGCCACGTGAACGACCGGTCCAGGGGCGTGGTGGCGAGTGCGGCGACGGTGCCCGCAGCCGCCACGCGTGACGTGGCATCGGTCGAGGCGGCACCGGTGGTCTGCAGGCCGGCGAGCGCGGTCGAGAGCACCGAGGCGTCACCGGCGA
>NZ_JBFUHU010000121.1:0-17997 GCF_056402235.1 Cellulomonas sp. P4_B5_2 | reverse complement strand
GTCGCGATGAGGGTCTTGGACGGGACCACGTCGGTGAGCACGGCAGCGCCGCCCATGCCGGCCGCCTCGACGACGGTCACGTCCGCACCGAGCCGACGGCCGACGAGGGCCGCCTCGTAGCCTCCTGGTCCGCCGCCGATGATGACGACGCGGGGTGCGGCCGATTCCTGCGCGGGGGTGCTCACGGTCACCCATTCTGCCGGTCCGGCGGCGAGCGGCCAGGCGGGCGGGGGGCGTTAGCCTTCGACCATGAGCGACGTCACACCCGTCCCCGACCTCGACGACCCCGCGACCGACCCGTTCGACGTCGCCCGCGCCGCCGCCGCGTACATCGCCCAGGCGACCGGCGTGGAACGCCACCACGTCGCCCTCGTGCTCGGGTCGGGCTGGGGTGGCGCCGCCGAGCTGCTGGGCGAGACGGTCGCCGAGCTGCCCAGCCACGACGTCCCGGGCTTCGCCGCGCCGGCCGTCGTCGGGCACGTCGGCACCATCCGGTCGATCCGCATCGAGGGCACCGACCGCCACGCCCTGGTGCTCGGGTCCCGCACCCACCTGTACGAGGGCCGCGGGGTCCGGCGTGTGGTGCACGGGGTCCGGACCGCCGCCGCGGCGGGCGCGTCGACCGTGGTGCTCACCAACGGCTGCGGGGGGCTCAACCCCGCGTGGGGCCCCGGCACCCCGGTGCTCATCAGCGACCACCTCAACCTCACCGCCACCTCTCCGCTCGAGGGTGCGACGTTCGTCGACCTCACGGACCTCTACAGCGCACGGCTGCGCGGCGTCGCGCGGGAGGTGGACGCGTCGCTGGACGAGGGCGTCTACGTGCAGTTCCGCGGCCCGCACTACGAGACCCCCGCCGAGGTCCGGATGGCCGGGACGCTCGGCGGCGACCTGGTCGGCATGTCGACGACGATCGAGGCCATCGCCGCGCGGCACGCCGGTCTCGAGGTGCTCGGCATCTCCCTGGTCACCAACCTCGCGGCCGGCATCAGCGCGGAGCCCCTCTCCCACGAGGAGGTCCTCGAGGCCGGTCGCGCGGCCGGTCCGCGGATCAGCGACCTGCTCGCGCGGGTGGTCCGTCGCCTCTAGGTGCAGGAGGCCCCGCGGCTTGAGTACGTTGAGCCCATGACCGGCGACGACGCATGGGCAGGCCTCGAGGCGCGGGTACAGACGTGGATCGACGACGACCCCGACCCGCAGACCGCGCAGGAGCTGCGCGACCTGCTCGACCAGGCCCGCTCCGCACCCCCGGCGATCACGCCCGGGTACGAGCCCGACCCCACGCAGCGCCAGGCGCTCGACGCACGCTCCGCCGCCCGCGAGGAGCTGGCTGACCGGTTCACCGGTCTCCTGCAGTTCGGCACCGCCGGTCTGCGCGGCCGGCTCGGGGGCGGACCGCACCGGATGAACCGCGCGGTCGTCATCCGCGCCGCGTCCGGGCTGGCCGACTACCTGCTGGGCGAGCTCGACGGGGTGAGCCCCCGCCCGCGCGTGGTCATCGGGTACGACGCCCGGCACAAGTCCGTCGACTTCGCGCGCGACTCGGCAGCGGTCCTCACGGCCGTCGGCATCGAGGTGCTGGTCCTGCCGTCGGCGCTGCCCACGCCCGTGCTGGCGTTCGCGGTCCGCCACCTCGGCGCCGACGCCGGGATCATGGTCACCGCATCCCACAACCCGCCGCAGGACAACGGGTACAAGGTGTACCTGGGCGGCCGCGTGGTCACGGACTCCGGGCAGGGTGCGCAGATCGTGCCGCCCGCCGACGCGGCGATCGCGGCCGAGATCGCGCACGTGCCGTCCGTGGCGTCGGTGCCGCGTGCCGCGAGCGGCTGGACCGTGCTCGGCCCCGAGGTGCTCGACGCGTACGTGTCCTCGGCCGTCGCGCTGGCCCCCACGGACGACGCCACGCGCGCGGCCGCGAAGAACCTCCGCATCGTGCTCACCCCGCTGCACGGAGTCGGCGGCGCGGTGGCCCAACGGGTGCTCGCCGAGGCCGGCTTCACCGACGTGCTGGTGGTGCCCGAGCAGGCGGAGCCCGACGGCGACTTCCCGAGCATCGCGTTCCCCAACCCGGAGGAGCCCGGCGCCATCGACCTGGCGATCGGCCTGGCCAGCGACGAGGGCGCCGACCTGGTGATCGCCCTCGACCCGGACGCCGACCGCTGCGGCGTGGGCATCCAGGACCTGCGCCACCGGTCGTTCCGCGGCCCCGACACCGCGGAGGCGGAGGGCTGGCGCATCCTGCACGGCGACGAGACCGGGTCCCTGCTCGGGGCGCGCCTCGCGTCGGCCCCGCACCCGAACGGGTCCGCGTTCGCCAGCTCGATCGTCTCGTCGCGCCTGCTCGGCAAGATCGCGAGCGCCGCGGGCTACCGGCACGCGCAGACGCTCACGGGCTTCAAGTGGATCTCGCGCGTCGACAACCTGGTGTTCGGGTACGAGGAGGCGCTCGGCTACTGCGTGGACCCCGCGCACGTGCGCGACAAGGACGGGATCTCGGCGGCCGTGCTCGTCGCCGGCCTGGCCGCACGCCTCAAGGCAGAGGGACGCTCCCTCACGGACGCGCTCGACGACCTCGCCCGTGCGCACGGCCTGCACCTGACCGACCAGGTCTCCGCGCGGTTCGCCGACCTGTCGCAGATCGGCGCCACCGTGCAGCGGCTGCGCAACCGGCCACCGAGGTCGCTGGGAGGGTCCCGCGTCACCGAGGTCGTCGACCTGGCGGCGGGGACCGAGGACGACCGGGACGGCCTGCCTCCCACGGAGGGCCTGCGGCTGCTCACCGCGGACGGGACCCGCGTCATCGTCCGGCCGAGCGGGACCGAGCCCAAGGTGAAGTGCTACCTCGAGGTCATCCTCCCGCTCGACCCGGCGGCGGACCACAAGGCGGTCGGGCACGCGCGCGCGGAGGCTCGCACGCGGCTGGACGCCGTGGCGGCCGACGTGCGGACCGCGCTGGGCATCTAGCGCGTCCGGGTACAGCTGACGGCGGGGACCTGGAGGCCCGAGTCACCGGGCGCTGTGAGGTGGAACCCGAACGACGCGGAGTCTCCCTCGCGCAGGGTGCCGTTGTAGCTCATGTTCTCCGCGGTCACCTGGGATCCGCTGACGCCCACCCGGGCGTTCCAGACGGAGGTGATCTGCCCACCCGCCGGGAGCGCCCAGGTGACCGCCCAGCCCTCCACGCCGGTGCTTCCCGCGGTGACCACGACCTGCGCCTGGAACCAGTTCTGCCCCTCCGAGGTCCAGTGATTGGTGACCGTGTAGGCCGCCGTGCACGCGCTCGCCGGCATCGGCTCCGGCGGTTCGACGCCGCCCTCCGTCGGGCCGGGGGGCGGGCTGACGGCGGGCGGCGGCACCACCGGGGTCCTGGTCGGAGCGGGCGTCGGGGTCGGCGTCGCGGACGGTTCGGTCGTGGGTGTGGGCGTGGGGGTGGGCTGAGGTGCGTTCTTGAGGGTCAGGTCAGCGGCGGTGAACGGCGTCGGGGACGGGTTGACGTCCGGCACGCTGGTCCGCCCGTCGCACCAGCGCGCGGGATCGAAGCTGGTGTAGGACCCGGAGGTGCAGGAGAAGTCGACGGCCGCGTCGCCTCCCACGAGCACGGTGCCACCGAGCCGCGCGGACGAGCGGACGAGCGCGACGTCGCGCACGACAGCGCTCCCCTCGACCACCGCACCGGCCTGGACCCAGGCGCGGCCCTCGATCCGCGCGCCGCCCAGCACCTGCGCGTCCCCCCGCACCACGGCGTCCGGGCCGACGAAGGCGGTCGGGTCGACCGTCGCATCGTCGTCCACCCAGCCGCCTCCGTTCGCGTGCCGGTGACCGCCGTCCACGGGGGGATCCGCGGCGTCGTCGGCCACGCTCGCCCCGTGCACGCGGAACTCGTAGGGGTAGCGGGCGACCTCCCCGAACCCGGCGTCGGAGCCGCGCGCGTGGTGTTGCGTCGGCGTACCCACGACGACCAGGTACACCTCGCTCTCCCCGGCGCGGAGCGTGAGCTGCACCTCCTGGTCGAGGCTCTCGGTCACCGGGCTGTACCGGGGCACCCCGTTGCGCAGCACGACGAACCCGAAGCTCAGCCCGGCGTCGGGCGCGTCGTCGTGGCCGCGCAGGCGCAGGTGGATGTCGCGCACTCCCGCGTCCGGCTCGAGGCGGACGATCGTGAAGCCGTAGTCGGACGGTGCGAACCCGTCGAGCACGCGGTAGTGCCCCGGATCGCCGTCGACCGGCTCGACGGGGGTCGTCCGGTCCGCGAGCAGGACGGGGTCGAGGGCGTCGACCGTGGCGGCGATCGCGGTGCGGTCCGTGAAGTCCCACGTGACGGTGCGCAGCGCGTACTCGGCGACCCGCCGGTTCAGGTCCGCCTGCCCGAGGCCGGTGAGCCGCTGGTAGGTGCTCAGCGGATCCTCGCCCTCCTGCGCCTCGCGCCACATGTTCCCGAGCAGCTGCTCGCCGTCGCGCTCCGCCAGGTACTGCAGCAGCAGCCAGCCGCCGTCGCCCAGTCGGGGGCTCGCCCAGTGCAGCTGCGGGCTGCGCACCACGTCAGCAGGGTCCCCGATCCCGCCCGGCGCGGCCACGGTCGCCAGGTAGGCGGCGCTGGCGGACCAGAAGGTGGCGGCGTCGTCGGACGCGAACCCGCGACCGGGTGCGTCGAGGGACGCGAAGCCCTGCACCACCTCGGCGAAGCCGCGGGCGAGCTCCCACGACGGGTCGAACTCCGAGCCGCCCGCGGGCTCGGGCTCACCGGTGGAGGGTGCCGTCGCGGACTCGTGCCCCCGCGCGGTCAGGGACGGCACGTCGACCCGGAGCAGCCCGACGCCGTCGGCCACCGAGCCTGTCGCGCCGCGCAGGGGTTGCGAGAGCCCGCCGACCGAGGGGACGACAACGTCGCTCGACGGCGCRCCGGGCCCGTCGGACCAGGTCCCGTCGACGACGACGACGACCTTGTGCCGAGCGATCGCCCCGTCCTCGTCGACGACGCGCAGGTCGTGCACGTCGAGCGCGTACAGCGCGTCGAGCTGGGCGACGGCTCGGGCCGGGTCGAACCTCAGCTCCGCCGGCGCCGTCGTGGGGTCCGGGCCCGCCCGGTCTCCCCACGCGAGGACGACGTCCTGGCCCTCGCGGACATGAGCACGCTTCCACGACTCGGTCCACGCGGCCGGGACCACGAGGGTCTTGTCGGAGCGGAGGTGTCGCAGGGTCGTGGCGGTCCCCACGCCGGCCAGGAGGGCGACCAGGACCACGACGGCGACGATCCCGCCGCGTCCCCATCGCCCCATCCGTGCTCGTCCCCTCGCCGTGACGCACGCCGTGTGCGCGCACCCGAGGACTCGGGCCCGCCGGACGGCCGCCCCACTGTCGCCGACCGCCCCGGTCGAGTCAATTGGGGGCAGAAGTACCGAACGGGTGATTCTGCCGGCCGGGATCGCTGCCTGCTCTTTTGAGCAAAGATCGCAACAGGTGTTGCAGGGCCCGGTGCCCGTGCCTACCCTGGGACGACATGAGAGGAACGGGATGATCGAGTCGGACGAGCTGCTGTCCATCCGCGCGGCCGAGCTGTACTACGAGGAGGACAAGACCCAGGACGAGATCGGGTCGATCCTCACGCTCACCCGCTGGAAGGTCGGACGACTGCTCGCGCAGGCCAAGGCGAGCGGGTTCATCCGCATCGAGATCGTCCACCCCCGCGCCCGCCGCCTGCCGGTCGAGCGCCGGCTGCGCGAGACCTGCGGGCTCACCGACGCGATCGTGGTGTCCACGGCGGGCGTCGACGACCAGGACGAGCTCCAGGTGCGCACCGCCCAGGCTGCGGCCGACTACCTGGCCTCGCTGCGGCCGGCCCCGCGCACGCTCGGGATCAGCTGGGGCCGCACGCTCGACGACGTCGCCCGGCACCTCCAGGACGGCTGGGCCGCGGGGGTGGACGTCGTCCAGATCAACGGGGGCGTCAGCCTGAACCGGCGCGCCGGCACCGCCGCGTCCACCGCCGTGACCATGGCGCAGAAGGCGGGCGGCCACGCCACCCTGCTGCCGAGCCCTGCGATCCTCGAACGGCTGGAGACCAAGCAGGCCATCGAGTCCGACCGCGCCGTCGCCGCCGKCCTCGACCTGGCGTCCGGCGCCGACGCCTACCTGTTCAGCGCCGGGGCGGCCGATGCCGGCTCCGTGCTCGTCGACAGCGGCTACCTCACCCCCGACGACATCGCCGGGCTCGTCCGCGCAGGCGCGGTCGGTGATGTCGTCGGCCGGTACGTCGACGGCTCCGGCGCCATCGTCGACCCGCGGCTCGACGAGCGGACCGTCGGCCTGTCGCTGGAGCGCCTGCGCGCCGCGCAGCTCAGCATCGCGGTCGTCGCGGGGGCGGCCAAGCACGCCGTCGCGAGCGCCGTCGTCAGCAGCGGCCTGTGCACCGTCCTCGTCACCGACGAGGACACGGCCCTGCACCTCATCGAGAACCACCCATCGGTCCAGGACAGCGAGGAACCCGCATGACAGGCACCCAGATCGTCCCCGGGGAGCGCGCCATCGCGCTCCTGGGCGGCGAAGCGAACGACGCCAACCTGCGTCGCTACCTGCACGGCATCCCCGGCGTCGACGCCGTCGGACTGGAGCAGCGGGCCGCGGGGCTCGGCACACGCTCCATCAAGACGACCTCCAAGGCGTGGGCGCTCGACCGGATCATCGGGCTCATCGACCTGACCACCCTCGAGGGCGCCGACACACCGGGCAAGGTGCGCTCGCTCGTCGCCAAGGCGGTCACCCCGGACCCGTCCGACCCCGGCTGCCCCCGCGTCGCCGCGGTGTGCGTGTACGGCGACATGGTGGGCCACGCGGTCCAAGCGCTGGGCTCCGCGCACGGCGACCCAGACCAGGGCAAGATCGCCGTCGCGGCGGTCGCCACGGCGTTCCCGAGCGGCCGCGCGTCGCGGTCGATCAAGCTCGAGGACACCGCCGACGCGGTCGCCGCGGGCGCCGACGAGATCGACATGGTCATCGACCGCGGGGCGTTCCTCGCGGGGCGGTACGGCCAGGTGTACGACGAGATCATCGCCGTGAAGGAAGCCTGCCGCCGCGCCGACGGGACCTCCGCGCACCTCAAGATCATCCTCGAGACCGGCGAGCTGAACACCTACGACAACGTCCGCCGGGCGTCGTGGCTGGGGATCCTCGCGGGTGGCGACTTCATCAAGACGTCCACGGGCAAGGTGTCCCCGGCGGCCACGCTGCCCGTGACCCTGCTCATGCTCGAGGTCGTGCGCGACTGGCACCGGCTCAGCGGCGAGAAGGTCGGCGTCAAGCCCGCCGGCGGCATCCGCACGTCCAAGGACGCSATCAAGTACCTSGTSACCGTCGCCGAGACCGTCGGGGAGGAGTGGCTGACGCCGCACCTGTTCCGGTTCGGCGCCTCCAGCCTGCTCAACGACGTGCTGATGCAGCGGCAGAAGATGACGACCGGGCACTACGCCGGTCCTGACTACGTGACGATCGACTGAAGGGCCACTGATGTCATTCCTCGAGTACGCCCCGGCCCCCGAGTCGCAGGCGATCCTGAACCTGCGCAGCGAGTACGGCCTCTTCATCGACGGTGAGTTCCGCGAGGGGCACGGCACGCCGTTCGCCTCCATCTCGCCGGCCACCGAGAAGCACATCGCGACGATCTCGACCGCTGACGCGGCGGACGTCGACGCCGCCGTGGCCGCCGCGCGCCGCGCCTACGACCGCACCTGGTCGCGCATGTCCGGTGCCGACCGCGGCAAGTACCTGTTCCGGATCGCCCGCCTGGTCCAGGAGCGCAGCCGCGAGCTCGCCGTGGCGGAGAGCCTCGACAACGGCAAGCCGATCAAGGAGAGCCGGGACGTCGACGTGCCGCTGGTCGCGGCCTGGTTCTTCTACTACGCCGGCTGGGCCGACAAGCTCGACCACGCCGGCCTCGGCGCCAACCCCGCGTCCCTCGGTGTCGCCGCGCAGGTCATCCCGTGGAACTTCCCGCTCCTCATGCTCGCGTGGAAGATCGCTCCGGCGCTCGCCGCCGGCAACACCGTCGTCCTCAAGCCGGCCGAGACCACCTCGCTGACCGCGCTGCTGTTCGCGGAGATCGTGCAGCAGGCCGACCTGCCGCCGGGGGTCGTCAACATCATCACGGGTGCGGGCGCCACGGGCGTCGCGCTGGTCGGGCACGACGACGTGAACGCGGTCGCGTTCACCGGGTCGACGCCCGTCGGGCGGGCGATCGCCAAGTCCGTCGCCGGCACGCACAAGAAGGTGACGCTCGAGCTGGGCGGCAAGGCGGCGAACATCGTGTTCGACGACGCCCCGATCGACCAGGCCATCGAGGGCATCGTCAACGGCATCTTCTTCAACCAGGGTCACGTCTGCTGCGCGGGCAGCCGGCTGCTGGTGCAGGAGTCGATCCACGACGAGGTCGTCGACCGGCTCAAGGCCCGGCTGTCCACCCTGCGCCTCGGTGACCCGCTGGACAAGAACACCGACATCGGCGCCATCAACAGCGCCGCGCAGCTGGACCGCATCCGGTCGCTGAGCGACATCGGCGAGGCCGAGGGTGCCGAGCGCTGGACGGCCGAGTGCACCATCCCGGAGAACGGGTTCTGGTTCGCGCCGACCATCTTCACCAACGTGTCCACCAGCCACCGGATCGCCCAGGAGGAGGTCTTCGGGCCGGTCCTGTCCGTGCTGACGTTCCGCACCCCGGCGGAGGCGATCGCCAAGGCGAACAACACCCCGTTCGGCCTGTCCGCGGGCATCTGGTCCGACAAGGGCAGCCGCATCCTGGCCGTCGCCGACAAGCTCCGCGCCGGCGTGATCTGGGCCAACACGTTCAACCGGTTCGACCCCGCCAGCCCGTTCGGTGGGTACAAGGAGTCCGGCTACGGACGCGAGGGTGGCCGCCACGGCATCGCCTCGTACCTGACGAGCGGTACGGCCGCTCGGCCCGCGGTCGCTGCTGCCGCCACGAAGCCCAAGACCGTCACCAAGGGAGCCACCAAGTGACCCGCCTCGCCGTGCCCAAGACCTACAAGCTGTACATCGGTGGGGCGTTCCCGCGCAGCGAGTCGGGTCGGACGTACGAGATCGTCAGCGCCAAGGGCGCGTTCCTCGCCAACGCGTCGAAGGCGTCCCGCAAGGACGCGCGGGACGCGGTCGTCGCCGCCCGTGCCGCCGTCGGGGGCTGGTCGGGTGCGACCGCGTACAACCGCGCCCAGGTGCTCTACCGCGTCGCCGAGATCCTCGAGGGCCGGCGTGCGCAGTTCGTCGCCGAGATCGTCGATGCCGAGGGCGTCTCCACCGCAGTCGCGACCGCCCAGGTCGACACCGCGATCGACCGCTGGGTCTGGTACGCCGGTTGGGCCGACAAGTACGCGCAGGTGGCCGGCAACGCCAACCCCGTCGCGGGGCCGTACTTCAACATCTCGGTCCCGGAGCCCACGGGAGTGGTCGCGATCATCGCCCCCCAGGACTCGTCGCTGCTCGGGCTGGTCTCCGCGGTGGCCCCGGCCCTCGTCTCCGGCAACACGGTCGTCGTGGTGGCCTCCGAGAAGCTCCCCCTGTCGGCGATCAGCCTGTCCGAGGTGCTCGCCACGAGCGACGTGCCCAAGGGCGTCGTCAACGTGCTCACCGGGTCGCCCGCCGAGATCGCGCCCTGGCTCGCCAGCCACCAGGACGTCAACGCGCTCGACCTGGTGGGCGCCGGCGCCCTGGACTGGGTGGACCTGCAGATCGCGGCGGCGGACACCCTCAAGCGCGTCCTCCCGCCGGAGAACGGCCCGGACGCGGCGGCGCCGACGCTCGGCCGCTCGGGTGCGGGCCGTCGGGCTGCTCAGGCGCGGTGGCGTCCGCCGCGGGCCGCCACGTACGCGGGCCGGATGACCTGGTCGATCAGGGCGGACCGCTCGTCGTGGTGCAGGAACGAGTGCGCGGCGGCGGTGACCGCCACGTCGCGCAGGTCGACCAGGTCCCAACCGGCCTCCTCGACCAGGAGCGTGAGCTCGCGGGTCATCGAGGTGCCCGACTGCAGGCGGTTGTCGGTGTTCACCGTGACGGCGAAGCCCAGGTTCCGCAGCCGCGTGACGGGGTGCGCGGCCACGGACTCCGCGGCACCGGTCTGCACGTTGGACGACGGGCACAGCTCCRGCGGGATGCGCCGGTCGCGCACCCAGTGCGCGAGGGGGCCGAGCTTGTCGCCCAGCTCGTCGGCGGTCACGTCCTCGATGAGCCGGACGCCGTGGCCGATCCGGCAGGCGTGGGCGACGTGCACGGCCTCGGCGATCGACTCGACCCCGGCCGCCTCGCCGGCGTGCACGGTCGCGGGGAAGTCGGCGTTCGCGAGCGTGTCGAACGCGGACGCCTGGCGTGAGGGCGGGAAGCCCGCCTCGGCACCGGCGATGTCGAAGCCGACCACCCCGTTGTCGCGGTTCTCCAGGGCGAGAGCCGCGATCTCGTCCCCGCGGTCGGCGTGCCGCATCGCGGTGATGAGGGTGCCGATCCGGATCGAGCGGCCCTGCGACGCAGCCTCGGCGATCCCCTCGGCGAACCCGGCCTGCACGGCGTCGACCACCTGCTGGAGCGAGAGCCCCTTGCTCAGGTGCTGCTCGGGCGCGTACCGCTGCTCGGCGTACACCACCCCGTCGGCGGCCAGGTCGAGCACGGACTCGCGCGCGACCCGGCGCAGCCCGTCCTCCGTCTGCATGACCGCGACCGTGTGGTCGAACGTCTCGAGGTAGCGCTCCAGCGTCCCCGAGCTCGCAGCCTCGACGAACCAGCGCCCGAGCTCGTCGGGGTCGGTCGCGGGCAGCTCGTACCCGATCTCGGCCGCGAGCTCGATGATCGTCGCCGGGCGCAGCCCACCGTCCAGGTGGTCGTGCAGCACGACCTTCGGAAGGCTCGGGATGAGCGCGACGAGCGCGGAGGTGGCGTCGGCCTCGGACGACTCGGACGAAGCGGGCACGTCAGCGGTCGCAGCCGCCGAGGGCTCGGAGGGGGAGGTCATGCGCTCACCGTACCGGGACGGCCGTTCCTGAGCAGGCTGTCAACTCTCGGCGCCGTCGTCCTCGGGCACCTCGGTGTCCTGCTCCACCACGTCGGCCTCGTCCGCACGCCCATCCCGGTCCGCCCGGGCGAACCCCGGCTCGTACTCCTCCGGGTCGGTCGTGTCCGCGTCGTCGGACGTCTCGTCGGCGAGGCTGCGCGGCCCGTCCGGGTCCACCGGCACCAGGCCGGCATCCCGCCAGGCTTCGTTCCCGGGCACGGTGCTCATCACCCCATCCTGCCCCCGCCGCAGCGCCTCCGCGAGGGTCAGGCGTCGATGCGGTCGATCACCAGCGGGCGCTCGGGCACGGCAGTCCCGGCGGGTGCGACGACGACCTTGCCGACGAGCGCCTCGCGCGCCCGCCCGAACCGCTCGGGCGTGTCGGTGTGCAGCGTCAGCAGCGGCTGCCCGGCCCGCACGACGTCCCCGGGCTTGGCGTGCAGCTCGACACCGGCGCCCGCTTGCACCGGGTCCTCCTTGCGCGCGCGTCCCGCCCCGAGCCGCCACGCGGCGATCCCGACCGCGTAGGCGTCGAGCTCCGTGAGCACGCCGTCGGACTCCGCCAGCACCTGCTCGGTCTCGCGGGCCACCGGCAGGATCGCGTCCGGGTCGCCGCCCTGGGCCGCGATCATGCGCTTCCACGCATCCATCGCGCGGCCGTCGGCCAGTGCCGCCGCGACGTCCTCACCGGGGCGTCCCGCGGCGTCGAGCATCTCGCGCGCCAGCGCCACCGTGAGCTCGACGACGTCGGCCGGTCCCCCGCCGGCCAGCACGTCGACCGACTCCCGGACCTCGAGCGCGTTGCCGGCCGTGAGCCCGAGCGGCGTCGACATGTCGGTGAGCAGCGCGACGGTCTTCACGCCGGCGTCCGTGCCGAGCGCGACCATCGTGCGGGCCAGCTCGCGGGCGCGGTCGACGTCCTTCATGAACGCGCCGGAGCCCACCTTCACGTCGAGCACGAGCGCACCCGTGCCCTCCGCGATCTTCTTGCTCATGATCGAGCTGGCGATCAGCGGGATGGCCTCGACCGTGCCGGTGACGTCGCGCAGCGCGTACAGCTTGCGGTCGGCGGGTGCGAGGCCCGAGCCGGCCTGGCAGATGACCGCGCCGACGTCGTCGAGCTGGGCCATCATCTCCTCGTTGCTCAGGGCGGCCCGCCAGCCGGGGATGGACTCGAGCTTGTCCAGCGTCCCGCCGGTGTGGCCCAGCCCGCGGCCCGACAGCTGCGGCACCGCGACGCCGAACACCGCGACGAGCGGCGCGAGCGGCAACGTGATCTTGTCTCCCACGCCGCCGGTCGAGTGCTTGTCCGCGGTCGGGCGCGACAGCCCCGAGAAGTCCATCCGCTCGCCGCTGGCGATCATCGCGGCGGTCCACCGGGCGATCTCCGCGCGGTCCATCCCGTTGAGCAGGATCGCCATGTTGAGCGCCGACATCTGCTCCTCGGCCACCACGCCGCGGGTGTACGCGTCGATGACCCAGTCGATCTCCGCGTCGCTCAGGCGGTGCCCGTCACGCTTGGTGACGATGACGTCGACGGCGTCGAATGCCTCGGTGCTCATTCCCGTTCCTCCAGGTCGGCGGGCCCGAACGCGTCCGGGAGCACCTCGGTCATCGGCTTGATGCCGTGCGTGGTCTCCACCAGCAGCCGGGCTCCCCCGTGCTCCCAGAGCAGCTGCCGGCACCGGCCGCAGGGCATGAGGACGTTCCCGTGCTTGTCCACGCACGTGAACGCGACCAGCCGCCCGCCGCCCGAGACGTGCAGGCCGGAGACCAGCGCGCACTCGGCGCAGAGCGTCACGCCGTACGACGCGTTCTCCACGTTGCAGCCGACGACCACACGACCGTCGTCCACCAGCGCGGCGGCACCGACCTGGAAGTCCGAGTACGGCGCGTACGCCTTGTGCATGACCTCGGTGGCGGCGGAACGCAGGGCGTCCCAGTCGATCTCCACGTTCTCAGCTCACTTCGTGTAGGGGATGCCCTCGGCGGCCGGCGGGCGCACGCGTCCGACCAGCCCCGCGACGGCGAAGATGGTCACGATGTACGGCGTCATCAGCATGATCTGGCTGGGGATGGGCGTCTGGATGATGCTCAGCTGCAGCTGCAGGTTGTTGGCGAACCCGAACAGCAGGGCCGCCGCCAGCGCACCCTTGGGGCTCCAGCGGCCCAGGATCATGGCGGCGAGCGCGATGTACCCCTTGCCGTTGGTCATCTCCTTGCCGAACGCGAGCCCCGCGGCCACCGTGAAGAACGCGCCACCGAGACCGGCGACCGCGCCGCCCAGCACGGTGGAGCGCAGCCGCGTGCGGTTGACCTTGATGCCGACCGTGTCCGCGGCCTTCGGGTGCTCGCCGACGGAGCGCAGGCGCAGGCCCCAGCGGGACCGGAACACCATGATCTGCAGCACGATCACGACGACGTACATGATGTAGACGAGCGCGGTCTGGCGAAACAGCACCGGGCCGATGATCGGGATCTGCGAGAGCACGGGGATGCTGATGACGGGCAGGCCCGGAGGGTTGTTCCAGGTGTCGGGGTTCTCCTTGAGCACGGTGGAGAACAGGTAGCTCGTCACGCCGATGACCAGCACGTTGAGCACCACGCCGACGATGATCTGGTTGACCACGTACTTGATGGAGAAGAGCACCAGCAGCAGCCCGACGAGCGCACCGGCGATGGGCGCCGCGATGAGCCCCGCGTACGCGCTGCCGGTCAGGGTGGCGACGACCGCGGCGAGGAACGCCCCGCCGAGCAGCTGACCCTCGATGGCGATGTTGATGATGCCCGAGCGCTCGCACAGCAGACCTGCGAGGGCGCCGAACACCAGCGGGATCGCCAGGAACAGGGAGCCCTGCAGCAGGCCCGTGAGCGGCAGCGCGCTGTCCTTGCCGGCGACCGCCCAGACGAGGAACGCGAAGACCATGAGCACGCCGTACGTGATCGGCAGCCAGACGCCGGCCTTCTCACGCCGGCGGGTCTCGTAGAACGACACGCCAGCAAGAGCCAGCGCGCCGAGGCACAGGATGATCGCGGTGAGCTTCGAGGGCACCGAGAACGGCGTGAACTGGACGAAGTCGCGCGACGTGGAGATGCCGAACGTGCTCGTCTCCCCGCTGGGGCCGAGCAGACCGAAGACGACGAGCCCGAACAGGGCGACGACCCCGTAGGCGATCGGCGCGTGCCACCGGATGGGGGGCAGGACCTGCGGGGAGGCGGGGCGTGCCGACGCCGGGGCGTCGATCGTGGGGGCGCTCACGCGCTGACCTCCTTCGCGGTGACGGGCACGACGGGCTTCGGTGCGCGGGGCACACCCGGCGAGGGCAGCCGGAACACCGACCGCACCAGCGGCGGGGCCGCGATGAACAGGACGATGAGCGACTGCACGACGAGCACGATGTCGATGGGCGTCCCGGTACGCGCCTGCATGACCACGCCGCCGGCGCGCAACGCGCCGAACAGGATGCCGGCGAGCACCGTGCCGAGCGGCTTGGACCGACCGAGCAGGGCGACCGTGATGGCGTCGAACCCGTAGCTCGCCGCGACGCCGGCCGTGAGGACCCGCTCCGTGCCGAGCACCTGCGCCGAGCCCGCGAGACCCGCGAACGCACCGGCCGTGAGCATGACCCACACGTAGGTCGCGTTCACCGAGATGCCGGCGGTGCGCGCCGCGTGCGGGTTGGAGCCCACGGCACGGAACCGGAAGCCGATGGTCGAGCGCTCCATGAGCCACCACGTGAACACCGCGGCGGCGATGGCCACCAGGAAGCCGGCGTGCAGGCGGTACCCGCTGCCGAGCAGCAGGGGGTATACCGCGCTGTCGGGGATCGGCGGACTGACCGGGTTGTTGCTGCCCGGGCGCTGGAACGCGTCGAGGCTCAGCAGGTACGCGACCAGGTAGATCGCGATGTTGTTGAGCATGATCGTCACGATGACCTCGTGCGCGCCGGTGCGTGCCTTGAGCACACCGGCGATGCCCGCCCACAGCGCACCACCGAGCGCGGCGCCGATGACGCAGAGCAGCAGGTGCAGCACCGGCGGCAGGTCGAACGTGAAGCCGATGAACCCGGCGAAGATCCCACCGAGGATGATCTGGCCCTGGGCGCCGATGTTGAACAGGCCGGCGCGGAAGCCGATGCCCAGGCCGAGACCGGCCAGGATGAGCGGCGTCGCGACGGTCAGGGTCTCGGTGATGGGGCGGACCGCACGGCCCAGCTCCTCGGCGCGCGGGTCGAAGACCGCCCCGGCGAACAGGGCCGCGTAGGCCTCGGAGACGGCGGACCACGCTGCGGCGAGCAGGTCGCCCGGGCGTGAGAAGAAGTAGCCGGCCGCCTCCTGGACGGCCGCGTCCGCCGCGGCGATCAGCAAGCCGCCGATGAGGAGCGCGAGCACGACGGCGAGCACCGAGACGAGCCAGCTGCTCGTGAGCATCTCGTGCAGGATGCGGCGCCCGCCGTCCGGCTCCTCCGCCGGGGCGACGACGCCGGTCTGCCCGGGGGGCGGCACCTGCGCGTCGGGCAGCGGGGTGGGCGTCGGGCTGCTCACAGCTCCTCCTGGGGGGTTGCCGTGTCAGCGGCTGTCGTGGTCGGTGCGGGTGCGGGCGGGGCGGCCTCGAGATCGGCCCCGCCGAGCGCCGTGTGGTGCTCGGCGGCCTGGCGCACGGCCTCGTCCTCCGGCACGCCCGCCATCATCAGGCCCAGCACGTCGCGGTCGGTCCCACCCGGGACGTCCCCGACGACGCGGCCGCGGTACATGACCAGGATCCGGTCGGCGAGCGCCAGGACCTCGTCCAGCTCGGTCGACACGATGATCACCGGGGTGCCGTTGTCGCGCTCCTGGACGATCCGGGTGTGCACGAACTCGATGGAGCCGACGTCGAGGCCTCGGGTGGGCTGCGACGCGATGAGCAGGCGCAGCGGCCGTGACATCTCCCGCGCCAGCACGACCTTCTGCTGGTTGCCGCCGGACAGGGTGCTCGCGTGCGCGTCGATCGACCCGGTGCGGACGTCGAACTCGGCGATCCGCCTGTCGGCGTTCTCCCGCACGGCCGCGGGCCGCAGCGCGACGCCTCGGGCGAACGGCTCGTAGCGGTGCAGGTCGAGGATGAGGTTCTCCGCGATGGAGAAGTCGGCGATGACGCCGTCGGTCGACCGGTCCTCCGGGACGAACCCGACGCCGGCATGGAGCACGTCCCGCACCGAGCGGCCGACCAGCTCGACGCCGTCCAGCTGCACCGACCCGGCGACCGGCGACTGCAGGCCCAGCATCACCTCGGTGAGCTCGGTCTGACCGTTGCCCTGCACGCCTGCGATCGCCAGGATCTCGCCGCGGGCGACGTCGAACGAGACGTCGTCGACCTGCCGGATGCCCGCCTCGTCGATGACCGTGAGGTTGCGCACCTGCACGGTGGCCTCGCCCGGCACGGCGACGGAGCGGTCGACGCCCAGGTCGACCGAGCGGCCGACCATGAGGGACGCGAGCTCGGTCTCCGACGTCGAGGGCTCCGCGGTGCCGACGACCTTGCCCCGGCGGATGATCGTGATGCGGTCCGCGACCGCGCGCACCTCACGCAGCTTGTGCGTGATGAAGACGATCGAGGTCCCCGACTCCTTGAGCTGGCGCATGATCCCGATGAGCTCGTCGGTCTCCTGCGGCGTGAGCACGGCGGTGGGCTCGTCGAGGATGAGGACCTTCGCGTGGCGGGAGAGCGCCTTGATGATCTCCACGCGCTGCTGGACACCGACGGGCAGGTCCTCGATGTACGCGTCGGGGTCGACGTGGAACCCGAACTGGTCGGAGATCTCCTTGACCCGGCGGCGTGCCTCGGGAAGGTCGATCAGGCCGGCGCCGCGCACGGGCTCGTGGCCGAGCACCACGTTCTCCGCGACGGTGAAGACCGGGACGAGCATGAAGTGCTGGTGGACCATGCCGATCCCGGCGGCYATCGCGTCACCGGGCCCGACGAACCTCACGGGCACGTCGTCGACGAGGATCTGGCCGTCGTCGGGGTCGTACAGGCCGTACAGCACGTTCATCAGCGTGCTCTTGCCGGCGCCGTTCTCGCCCAGCAGGGCGTGGATCTCGCCGGGCTCGACCACGAGGTCGATGTGGTCGTTGGCGACCAACGGCCCGAAGGTCTTGGTGATGCCCTGCAGCTCCAGCTTCACCGGTGGTCTCCTTCGACGTCACGAGCGTTCCTAGACACTACTCATCTGCGTGGCGCGGGTGCGCCGGACAGGCCGACGGCCCGGGCATCTCGCCCGGGCCGTCGTGCTGTGTTCGTGCGTGCTTCGTCCTGCGTCAGATCACTTCGGGGAGGCGTCGGACTCGACGACGATGTCACCGGAGATGATCGCCGCCTTGAGCTCGTCGACCTTGGTGACGACGTCCGCGGGGACCTTCGACTCGAAGTCGTGGAACGGCGCCAGGCCGAGGCCCTCGTTCTCCAGCGTGCCGACGTACGGGTCGGAGCTGAAGCTGCCGTCGACGGCCTCGCTGATCGTGTCGAAGACGGCCGGGCCGATCTCCTTCATGACCGAGGTGAGGACGAGGGAGCCGTACTCCGTGGTCTCGAACCAGTCGGCGTCGACGCCGATGATCGCGACGTTGCCGGCCGTCTGCGCGACGGACGCGGTGCCCAGTCCGACCGGACCGGCGACGGGCATGATGATGTCCGCGCCCTGGTCGATGAACGACTGGCCGATGTTCTTGCCGTCGTCCTGGCTGTCGAAGTTGCCGGCGAAGACGCCGGTCTGCGCGGCCTTGTCCCAGCCGAGGAGCTGGACGGAGCCGCCGTTGTCCTCGTTGAACTTGGCGACGCCGTCGGCGAAGCCGTCCATGAAGATGGTGACGGACGGGATCTGGATGCCACCGAAGGTCGCGACCTTGCCGGTGGTCGTCGTCGCCGCGGCGACGTAGCCGGCGAGGTAGGCCGCCTGCGCGGTGTCGAACAG
>NZ_JBFUHU010000120.1:0-9922 GCF_056402235.1 Cellulomonas sp. P4_B5_2 | reverse complement strand
GAGGAACCGCACACGACGTGGCACATGTCCGACGAGGAGCTGACGACCTGGGCCGCCGTCATCAGCGTCCCCACGCCGGAGGAGCTCGACGGCAGCGAACCTCTCGATGCCCCGCCAGCCGGGTTCGTGTCCTGGGACGAGTGGCGCACGCACCGGTGGCCTCCGTCGGTCTCGTCACCCTCGGGCCAGGTCAGCGGGTGATGTGGCGCGCCGAGGCGTGGGAGTAGCGTTCGCCTCGCACCGCGACGACGCCGATGTCGAAGATCGGGTGGTGGAGACCGATGGCCAAGACACTGCCTCCCCCGGGACCCCTGCCTGCGGGGGAGCACGCCGGCTGCGACACGTCGGGCATGCTCCTCGTTCACCGGATCTTCCGCTGGCTGTACCGGGAGCTCCCCCAGCTGGTGCGTGAGGTCGAGCCCGGCGACACGGCACGCTCGGCGATCGTCGGCCGCTACGCCCACCTCGACTTCTTCGCCCTGCACATGCACCACGAGACCGAGGACATGGTGCTCTGGGACAGGCTGGAGGCGCGCGAGCCCGCCTGCTCCTTGCACGTCGGTCAGATGCGGGCGCAGCACGCCGAGGTGGCGGTGCGGCTCGCGCGGATCGAGCCGCAGCTGGAGCCCTGGGTGGTCAGCGCCGATCCCCGGCTTCGCGACGCCTTCGCCACCGATATCGAGGGTCTGCGCGACCTGCTGACGGCACATCTCGGGCAGGAGGAGGACGACATCCTCCCGGTCGCGGGCGAGGTGATGTCCCAGCAGGAGTGGGACTTCATGGAGGAGCACACCCGCGCCACCCTCATGGCGCACCGCAAGGAGCTCGGGAAGGACGTCATGTCGCTGCAGGTCGGCCTGCTGATCGCGAGCGTCCCCGAGGCCGAGCGGGAGGACTGGGTCCGCGCCAACGTGCCCGCCCCGATCCGGCTCCTGTACGCCCTCCTCATGAAGCGGAGGTACGACAACGCCATGAGGGAGCTCTACCCGGACCGTCCCGTGCCCTCGATGGTGTGACGACAGATGTGGCGACGCGTGGTCCTCGACGTGCACCTCGATCACCCGCCGTCACGCGTCTACCCGTACTTCGCCGATCCCGGTCTGTGGCCCGAGTTCGCGCCCGCGGTCGACTCCCGCCGTCCGCTGGACAGCGGTCCGCTGCAGGTGGGGAACCGGTGGGCCGGTGTCGACCGCATCGGGCCGTTCCGGATCCATTTCACCGACGTGCTCGAGGTCCTCGAGCCCGAACGGCGGGTCGTCTGGCACTCGACGTCGCCGTGGAACTCCCGCGTCGAGTACGCGCTCACGCCCGACGCCGGGGGCACGCGCATCCACGCCGACTACGGCGGCGACGTCGCCGACTGGCTCCGGCTGGTGGCGCTCCTGCCGACGTTCGTGCTGGCGCGGATCCTGCTGCGCGACTTCACCGGCCTCCGCCGGGTGCTCGAGGCGGAGGACCGGGCTCGCACTCCCCGGGCGTGACGCTCCGGCTCAGAACCTCACGCGGTCGAGATAGTCGAAGCCTTCCTGGGCCGCCTCGAAGGGGTCGAACGTCGGGTCGCCGAACCGCGGGTCGTGCTCGACGACGTAGTACTTCGTGCTGCCGCCGGCCGCGGCGAAGATCGACGGGAAGTCGATGATCCCGTCGCCGACGATCTCGATCCGACCGGGGAACGGGCCGTCCRCCATGTCCTTCACGTGGAACAGCTTGATCCGGTTGCCGTACCGCTCGATCACGGCGAGCGGGTTGTCGACGCCGCCGCCGTTGGTCGCCCAGTAGAGGTCGAGCTGGAACACGACATTCTTCGGGTCCGTGTGGGCCATGAGGATGTCGAACACCGTCCGGCCGCCGAAGACCGTCTCGAACTCGATGTCGTGGTTGTGCACCATCAACCTCTGGCCGTGCCGACGGGCCACGGCGCCGAGCTCGTCGAGGTACTCCGCGTACGCGATCCACTCAGCCTCGGTGGTGTAGACCGGCGGGAAGATCGGGGTGGCTCCGGAGCCGAAGTACGTGATCCCYAGGACCTTGTTCTCCGCCAGGATCTGCCCGATGTCGGCCGGGTTCTGCGGCGTCCCGACGTCGACGTGCCGCGCGGAGGCCTTGAGCCGGTACTTGTCGAGCAGCGCGCGGTACTGCTCTGCGGTCAACCCGCTCAGCGTGAACGGCTCGACGTTCCGGTACCCCATGTCCGCGAGGCGGCCGAACACCTCGTCGGTCCGGGCGATCGTGGCGGCGTCGGTGCCGAAGCCGATGTACTCGGCGAAGGTCCAGAGCTGGACCGAGATCTTGCTCGTCGGCACCCCTCTGCCGTGCCGGTCCGGCGGTGCTGCAGACGCGGTACCGATACCAGCGACGACGAGGCCGAGAACGACCACCGTCGCGACGATCACGCCGCGCACTGTCCGGGTCAAGGATCGATACATGGCTTCCATGGGTGCCTCCCCAGGGCACGACCGAGCCTCGTTGCCCGGTTCGAGTTCGAGCTCTCTGCACGGTAACCCGCGCCGAAGGGGAGAGCATCTGGCGAGGAAGCAGGCGGTCAGGCGTTGAAGCGGACCTCCACCACGTCGCCGACGGCCATCACGTCATCCTTGCCCTCGATGCGGCGATCGTCCCCCCAGCGACCTACGCGCTGAACCACGTCGGCAGGACACCGCGCCGCTCGAGCTCGAAGATCGCGAGCTGCCGGCGCTGGTGCAGGTTGATCGAGTACACGAATGTCCTGTCCAGGGCCTCGGCCTCGAACGCGCGGGCCGACTCGGCTCGGGCCTGGAGCTTGGCCTTGTCGGCGTCCACCTGCGCCTGCATCTCCTGGAAGGCGTCGCTGCCCGGCCACTGGTTCGCGAGGCCCGCGAGACCCGCCGTGACGGACTCGAACAGGGCGGCGTGCTTCTGCGCCTCCGAGGAGGACGTGACGGGCCCGCCGATGCGCTCGATCTCCTGTCGTACCCGCTCCGAGAGCGTGTCGATCAACGGCAGGAGCGCCAGGAGCGCGCTCGTGTCGAGCGTTGCATACAGACGTTCCACATTGGCGAGCTCCTCGGCCTTGTTCATGTCTGCGAGCCTATGGCGCCCACGTCAGGGCGGGCCGGGTCGGCGCGGCGTCCCAGGGATGTCACCCGCCCGAACCGGGGCGCACCGGGACAACCGTCCGAGGTTCACCCGCTCGGCGTGCCCGACGGCGTCACACGTTGAAGCGGAACTCCACCACGTCGCCGTCGGCCATCACGTAGTCCTTGCCCTCGATCCGGGCCTTGCCGGCGGCGCGCGCTGCGGCGACGGACCCGGCGGCGACGAGGTCGTCGAACGAGATGACCTCGGCCTTGATGAAGCCCTTCTGGAAGTCGGTGTGGATCACGCCGGCGGCCTGCGGGGCGGTCCAGCCCTGATGGATSGTCCAGGCGCGGGACTCCTTGGGGCCGGCGGTCAKGTASGWCTGCAGSCCGAGSGTGTGGAAGCCGACGCGGGCCAGCTGGTCCAGGCCGGCTTCCTCCTGGCCGTTGTCGGCGAGCATCTCGCGGGCCTCGTCGGGCTCCAGCTCGACCAGCTCGGACTCGAACTTGGCGTCGAGGAAGATGGCGTCGGCGGGGGCGACGAGCGCGCGGAGCTCGTCCTGCATCGCGGTGTCGGCCAGGCCGGCGTCGTCGGTGTTGAAGACGTAGATGAACGGCTTGCTCGTCATGAGCTGGAGCTCGTCGAGGTGCTCGATCTTCTTCCCGCTCTGCGAGAGCGTCTGACCCTTCTCGAGGATCGCGAACGCCTCCTGCGCGGCGGCGAGCAGACCGGCGTCCGCCTTCTTGGCGCGGACGTCCTTCTCGAGGCGCGGGATCGCCTTCTCGAGGGTCTGCAGGTCGGCGAGGATCAGCTCGGTGGCGATGATCTCGATGTCGTCCTTGGGGTTCACGTCACCGGAGACGTGCACGACGTCCGGGTCGGCGAACACGCGCGTGACCTGGCAGATGGCGTCGGCCTCGCGGATGTTGGCGAGGAACTTGTTGCCCAGCCCCTCCCCCTCGCTCGCGCCCTTGACGATGCCCGCGATGTCCACGAACGACACGGTCGCCGGGAGGATCCGCTCGGAGCCGAAGATCTCGGCGAGCGTGGTCAGCCGGGGGTCGGGCAGCGGGACGACACCGACGTTGGGCTCGATCGTCGCGAACGGGTAGTTCGCCGCGAGGACCTGCGCGCGGGTCAGCGCGTTGAAGAGGGTGGACTTGCCGACGTTGGGCAGGCCGACGATGCCGATGGTGAGTGCCACGGGGGGGAAGTCTACGGGGGTGCCGTGGCCGCCCCGGTCAGGCGAACGCCACGATCCGGCGCAGCAGGTCCGGTCCCGTGCGGTCGAGGGTGCGTCCTCCGATGCGCACGCCGAGCGCGAGCAGCACGGACCCGAGCACCAGCCCGACAGCCAGCGTCACCCAGCCGAGTGCCGCGGACCCGCCGCGGACCGCGATCACCCCAAGCACGATCTCCGGCAGGCTCAGCGCCATGACGGCGAGCCAGCCGGCGAACTGGGAGACCACGCTCGCCATGGACGCGCCCTGCCTCGTCTGGAACGGGTTCTCGCCCGGGAGCTGCACCGGGTAGACGACCAGCGCGGACAGCACGCTCGACCCGCCGAGCGCGGTGAGCAGCACGCCGAACGAGAGCCCGAGCAGGGCAGGGATGACCTCCGGCTGCCCGGTCAGCACCGCGGACCCGATCGAGAGCACGACGACCGCCGGCCCCGCGATGGCACCCGCCGCGATGACCCGGCCCAACCGGTCGGCACTGCCGCGCAGGGGTGCGGCCACGTGCGTCCAGAAGGCCGTGCCGTCGTACGCGACGTCGGCCGAGATGCCCCAGCCCATCAGGTATCCCGCGATCGGGCCGATCAGGAGGACCAGGCCGCCGTCCGGGCTGACGACGTAGAACACGATCGCGAGGACCGGGACGATCGCGACGGCGAGGGCGTACCGGGGGTCCCGCGCCCAGTACGTGAGGCAGCGTGCGGTGACGGCACCGAGCGGGGTCGCAGGGAGCCGGTCGAACCATCCGAGGCCGTGACCACGGGTGGAGACCTTCTCGTGGGCGGGGTTCACGAGCGCGTGCGCGAAGGCCCGGTCCCACACGACGACCACCACCAGCAGCGTCACGATCGCGATCGCGAACCGTGCCGCCGCCGTCGCCCACTGACCGTCGGCGACGTCGCCGGGAACCGCCCAGGCGGCACCGAGGGGCGTCCAGGACAGCACCTCCGCGATCTGCTCGACGGTCTGCGCGGTGAACGCCGCGCTGTCGGACAACCGCCCGAGGACCGGTCCGATGACGACGAGCGGGAGCACCACGACGCCGGCCATCACCTCGCGGAACCGCCGGCTCGCCACGAGCGTGGAGGCCGCCGA
The DNA here is from genome assembly GCF_056402235.1 of Cellulomonas sp. P4_B5_2. NCBI lineage: Bacteria > Bacillati > Actinomycetota > Actinomycetes > Micrococcales > Cellulomonadaceae > Cellulomonas > Cellulomonas sp. P4_B5_2. The sequence goes on along the minus strand of NZ_JBFUHU010000120.1, from coordinate 4,535 downwards.
GGTGGTCGCCCGCGCGCCGATGACGCAGGTGGCCAGCCCGACGACCGAGCAGACGATGCCGACGGCGAGGGCCGCGGGAGTACGCCACCACACGCCCGCCAACGCGAGCGCCGAGCCCGCGCTCACCACACCGGGGATGCCGATCAGTCCGGCCAGCGCCAGCCCGGTCAGCAGGGACCGGCGCGGGATGGCGAACGTGACGAACCGCGCCGGGTCGATGGTCGAGTCCAGCCCGAACGCGAGCAGGGGGACCAGCCACCAGCCGAGCACGAGCACGGACCCGACGAGCACCACCACCAGCCCGCGGATGTCCGGCTCCTGCACGCTCAGCACGGCCATGGACACGACCACGACGGCGAGCGCTCCGAGGCCGTAGAGCGCCGCCACGACGAGGCCGATCACCTGCCACGCGCTGCGCCGCAGGCCGTTGCGCAGCAGGGTCAGCTTCAGGCGGACGAGGTGCGCAACCACGCGAGACCCTCCCCGCTCACCCGGCCGCCGACGAGGTCGACGAAGCGGTCCTCGAGGCTGCTGTCGCCGCGGACCTCGTCGACCGTCCCCGCCGCCAGCACATGACCAGCGGCGATGACCGCGACGTGGTCGCACATCCGCTGCACCAGGTCCATGACGTGCGAGGACACGATGACCGTGCCGCCCGAGCGGACGTACGAGGCGAGGATGTCGCGGATGTTGGCGGCGGACACCGGGTCGACCGCCTCGAACGGCTCGTCGAGCACGAGGAGGCGCGGCGCGTGCACGAGCGCGCAGGCCAGCGCCACCTTCTTGGTCATGCCCGCGGAGTACTCGACGACCAGCTTCTTGGCGTCGGTGGTCAGGTCCAGAGCCGCCAGCAGGTCGGTCGCACGCGCGGCGACGGTCTCCCGGTCCAGGCCCTGCAGCAGACCCGCGTACGTGATCAGCTGCTCGCCGGTGAGCCGGTCGAACAGACGGACGCCGTCGGGGAGCACACCGAGCATGCCCTTGACCTCGACGGGCGACGCCCACAGGTCCTGCCCGTGCACCAGCACCGTGCCGAAGTCGGGCTGAAGGAGGCCGGTGGCCATCGACAGGGTGGTCGTCTTGCCGGCGCCGTTGGGGCCGACGAGCCCGTAGAACGATCCGACCGGGACGACGAGGTCGATCCCGGCGACGGCGATCTTGTCCCCGAACTTGCGCCACAGTCCGCGCAGCTCGAGGGCGGGTGCGTTCGACATCGGACCACCGTAGTGGCGCCGGGGCCTCGGATCCTCCCCCTTCCCGCGGATGTCAGTGGGTGCTGTCAGCCTGCACCCATGGACACAGGACTGCTGCTCGGACTCGCGATCGGTGCCGTCGTCGGCGCGCTCGTCGGCTGGACGTTCGCGTCGGCCCGCCTGCGGGCGGCGGACATCGAGGCCGCCCGGACGCGGGCGACGCTCGAGGCCGAGCGGCGGACCGCTGCCGACACCGGTCGGCTCGCCGACCAGTTCCGGTCGCTGGCAGCCGACGCCCTGGCGACGAGCTCCGACCAGTTCCTCGCCCTCGCGCACCAGCGGTTCGCCGCCGACCACCAGACGCAGGTCGGCGAGCTGGCCCAGCGGGAGCAGGCCGTGCGCGCCATGGTCGAGCCGCTGTCGCGCACCCTGGACCAGGTGCGCGTCGAGCTGTCGACGGCCGAGCAGGCGCGGGCGGCCGGCCAGGCGGCGCTCGGCGAGCAGGTGCGCGCGATGCACCTGGCCTCCGAGCACCTGCGCGGGGAGACCGCGCAGCTGGTCACCGCCCTGCGGTCGTCGCAGGTGCGCGGGAAGTGGGGTGAGCTCCAGCTCAAGCGCGTGGTGGAGGCCGCGGGGATGCTCGCGCACGTCGACTTCGTGGAGCAGGACCAGGTGCGGACCGACGACGGGCTGCTGCGGCCGGACATGGTGATCAAGCTCGCGGGCGGGAAGAACGTGGTGGTCGACGCCAAGGTCGCGTTCCTCGGGTTCCTCGACGCTGCGCAGGCCACCGACGAGCGCGTCCGCACCGAGCGGCTGGCGGCGCACGCCCGGCACGTCCGGGCCCACGTCGACGACCTCTCCGCCAAACGCTACTGGGACCAGTTCGCCCCGGCGCCGGAGTTCGTGGTGATGTTCGTGCCCGCCGAGTCGTTCCTGCACGCGGCAGCGGAGCAGGACCCGCTGCTGATCGAGTACGCGTTCGAGCGCAACGTCGTCATCGCGACGCCGACCACCCTGCTCGCGCTGCTGCGGACGGTCTCGTACGCCTGGCGGCAGGACGCGCTGGCCAGCAACGCGCAGGCCGTGCTCTCACTGGGCAAGGAGCTGCACGGGCGGCTGGCCACCATGGGATCCCACCTGGCCAAGCTGGGCCGGGCCATCGACTCGGCGGCCGGCGCGTACAACCAGACGGTGTCCTCGCTCGAGACCCGCGTGCTGGTCAGCGCCCGGCGGTTCGCAGACCTGCACGTGGTGGACGCCGACCTGCCGACGCCCGACCCGGTGAACCCGCAGCTCTCGGCGGTCAGCGCCCCCGAGCTCGTGGCGTCCGCGGAGGAGCAGATCGTCATGTTCGACGGACGCGCCGACCGGGACGAGCGCGCGCTGCGCGCGGAGGCGGTACGGCCGACACCGGACGCGTCGACCGCCTGACGTGTCCGGCGCCGCGGCCGGCGCGACCATGTGGTTGGCATCGGGATGCAGCCCGATCCGGATCCAGGGACATGGTCGACGCCGGACGGTGCGGTCCGGGCGGCAGCGTCGGGCGGACGCGAGCGGTCAGGCGGGCTGGACGTCCAGGGACCGGCGGCCGTCGCGGCGCGGGGTGACAGGAGCCTTGCCGGCGGCCTTGAGGTCCGCGCGCAGCTCGCGGGGCAGCGAGAACATGAGGTCCTCGGTAGCCGTGCGGATCTCCTCGACCTCGCCGAAGCCGTGCTCGGCGAGCAGCGACAGGACGTCGCGGACCAGGATCTCGGGGACCGAGGCGCCGGACGTGACTCCGACGGTCGTCACCCCGTCGAGCCACGCGAGGTCGATCTCGGAGGCCTTGTCCACGCGGTAGGAGGTGCGGGCGCCGGCATCGAGGGCCACCTCGACCAGCCGCACGGAGTTCGACGAGTTCGCGGAGCCGACCGTGATGACCAGGTCGCACTCCGGCGCCAGCTTCTTGACCGCGACCTGCCGGTTCTGGGTGGCGTAGCAGATGTCGTCGCTGGGCGGGTCCTGCAGGTTCGGGAACCGCTCGCGCAGGCGGCGGACGGTGTCCATGGTCTCGTCGACCGAGAGCGTCGTCTGCGAGATCCAGATGAGGCGGTCGGGGTCACGGACCACCACGTCGGCGACGGCGTCCGGGGAGTTCACCACCTGGATGTGGTCGGGTGCCTCGCCGTAGGTGCCCTCGACCTCCTCGTGCCCGTCGTGGCCGATGAGCAGGATGTCGTAGTCCTCGGACGCGAACCGCACGGCCTCCTTGTGCACCTTGGTGACCAGGGGGCAGGTCGCGTCGATCGTCTGCAGGTTCCGCGCGGCCGCCTGCGCGTGTACGGCCGGGGACACGCCGTGCGCGGAGAACACGACGCGTGCACCCTCGGGGACCTCGTCGGTCTCGTTCACGAACACCGCGCCGCGGGCTGCGAGCGTCTCGACGACGTACTTGTTGTGCACGATTTCCTTGCGCACGTACACCGGGGCGCCGTAGTGCTCGAGGGCCTTCTCGACGGCGATGACCGCGCGGTCCACGCCGGCGCAGTAGCCGCGAGGGGCAGCCAGCAGGACGCGCTTGCGGGGAGCGGTCGCGGTGCTGGGCGTGCCGGTGGTGGAGACGGTCGGGGAGGTCACGGGTCCGAGTCTAGATCGGCGGCTCGCGACGCCCCCTGCGGGGAGGCGCCCAGCGGGTGTGACCTGCACCCGACCCGCACGGCGTCGACACACGCCGGTCGCCTCCGACGGGCCGGGGCGACCGGCGTGACCGAGCCTGTCGGTGGGATGGGGCAGGCTGGGCGCGTGAGCACCGGCCCTCTGAGCACCCCGGCGACCGCCGGCCCGCCCCCGCTGCGCGCCGCGGACACCACCCCGGACCGCCCGTGGCCGGTCCGGCACCTGGCGCCCAAGATCGCCGACTACATCGCGAAGATGCCGCCGGTGTGGGTCGAGGGACAGGTGCTCAACCTCAAGAGGTGGAACACCCTCTACTTCCTCACGCTCCGGGACACCGACCTGGACATGTCCCTGTCGGTCACGGCTCCGGCCTTCGCCATCGACAAGCTGGCCGACAAGCTCGCCGACGGTGCGCACCTCGTGGTGCACGCCCGGCCGCAGTTCCACGCCAAGAAGGGCACGCTGACGTTCGCGGCCGACGACGTCCGCCTGGTCGGCCTCGGCGAGCTGCTGGCCCGGATCGAGCACCTCAAGGGGATCCTCGGAGCCGAGGGGCTGTTCGAGCCGTCGCGCAAGCGCGCGCTGCCGTTCCTGCCCACGGTGGTGGGGCTGATCGTCGCGCAGCAGGGGGACGCCGAGCACGACGTGGTGTCCAACGCCCGCGCCCGCTGGTCGGCGGTGCAG
>NZ_JBFUHU010000119.1:0-9941 GCF_056402235.1 Cellulomonas sp. P4_B5_2 | reverse complement strand
GCCCGAGGGGCTCGAGACCGAGGTCGGCTCCGGCGGCGTCGCGCTCACCCCGGCGCAGGCGCAGCAGATCGCGCTGGCGCGGCTGGTGCTCCTCGACCCGCACACGCTGGTGCTCGACGAGGCGACCTCGCTGCTCGACCCGCGGGCGGCCCGGCACCTCGAGCGGTCGCTGTCGGCCGTTCTCGCCGGGCGCACGGTCGTCGCCATCGCACACCGCCTGCACACCGCGCACGACGCGGACCGGGTGGCGGTGGTCGACGGCGGCCGGATCGTGGAGATCGGCCCGCACGACGAGCTGGTCGCCGCCGGCGGCGACTACGCCGCGCTGTGGCACTCGTGGCAGCACGACTGACGTGACCGGTCCACTGGTGCTGCGCGGGGGTGTCGTCGTTCCGGACGACGCCCTCGCGTGGCGCTTCTCGCGCTCCAGCGGCCCGGGGGGTCAGTCGGTCAACACCACCGACTCGAGGGTCGAGCTGACGGTCGACCTGGCGCGGATCCCCTGGACCAGCCCGACCCAGCAGGACCGCGTCCTGGAACGACTGGCCGGCCGGCTGCGGGGTTCGCTGCTCACCCTGAGCGCCCAGGAGTACCGGTCCCAGCTGCGCAACCGCGAGGCGGCGCTCACCCGGGTGCACGCGCTGCTCGACGACGCCCTCGCTCCCCCGGGACCGACCCGCCGCGCCACCCGGCCGAGCCGGGGATCGCAGGTGCGCCGGGTGCAGGGCGAGCAGAAGCGCCGCGCGGTCAAGGAGCTGCGCCGCCGTCCTCCGCTGGGCTGAGCAGACGCTCATCGGATCTGAGTCGTGATCGGCCCGTGAGCACAGAGGCATGCACGGACCTCTGCTCTCACCTGCATGAACGCTCGATCATTGGCCTTCGCCGCCGCCGTAGGTGCCGCGGTCACGGCCCTCGTCGCAGGCTGCACCGTATCTTCAGGCGGCGTGGTGGGGCTCGAGCGCGAGGCGGACGGGACGGTGTCGGCCATCGTCCAGATGTGCAAGGGCGGGGTCGACACGGTCGTGGTCTACGCCGTGCAAGGGGGCGCTACGTCCTCCGACGACGAAGTCGGCCGCTGGGACTTCCTCGAGCGGGTGACCGACCGGGGAGCCGTGCCCCTCGGTGCAGAGTTCGAGCGGAGCCTGTACGCGACCTCGACGTACCGCGCCTTCGCTGGCTCGTCCGACAACTCATGGAGCGCGGACGGCCCGGAGTTCACGTCGGTCGACATCGATGACCTCCCGGTCGGGTCCATCTGGGCGATCGGCGGCGTCGACGACCACACGCCCCGCGCCCACACGGCGGACGAGTTCGACGCAATGGCGCAGTCCTACTGCACCCAGATCTAGCCTGACGGCCCGGCTGCTGACCCGACGGGGTGGAGGTGGCGCCTCAGGCGGGCGCGCCGCCACCCCGGTCCGGCTCGGAGACCGGAGCCTGGCCCCGGGCCTCGTCGCGCACCAGGCGGAGCCAGAGCAGCACCGCGAACGCGCCGAAGATCCACCACTGCGCGGCGTAGGCGAGGTTCTGGATGTTCAGCCCCGCGCCCGGCTTCGTCGGCGGGTCCAGCAGGGCGACGGTGGGCGCCTGGGCGGGCTCGGACGAGGAGACCACCAGGTACCCCGTGTAGATCGGCCCGCCCCAGGAGTTGAGCAGCTCGGCGGAGCTGATGGCGTCGGTCCGTCCGTCGGCCACCCCGGTTCCCGCCTGCTCGGACGCCTGCAGGTACCCGGTGACCTCGACGGGTCCCGCCGGCGGCTCGTCGGCGTCGGCGGGCGTCGCCACCCAGCCGCGCACCACCGGGAGCACGTCACCGTCGCTCGTCGTCAGCGGTGTCAGGACGAGCAGACCGGTGGTCCCGTCGTGCGCGCGGCCCGTGACCAGCAGCTGGCCGGCGGTGTCGTAGGTGCCCGCCGCGGACACCTTGCGGCCGACGAGGTCGCCGGTGAACGTGGTCTGCGGCGCAAGCACGTCGTCGAGCGGGACCGCCGGCGCGGCGACGAGCTCGGCGGTGTGCCGTTCCGCCGCGGCCGAGCCGTGCACCTGCGCGCGGTCCAGCTGCCACGCACCGAGCCGGGCGCACAGCGCGGCAGCTGCGAGCAGGAGGACGAGGAGCAGGAGCATGCGGGGCCGGACCGCGGCGCGGAGCATCGTCGTCGGCGGGCGCCTCTCGGCCTGCGACCACCCGGAGAGAACCGGCGGCCCGGCGACGCGCCCGGGCGGGCGGCCGTGACCATCGTCACTGCCCGGCACCGACCCCGTCGCGCGGCTGCGCGCAACGGCTGCGGGGCTCTGCTCGGTCACGCCTCACGGTACCTCGCAGGGACCGCCCTCCCCGCACCCGCAACCCCTGCTCGAGCCGCCTAGAACCCCGCTGACCTGCGCAGCCGTCCGGTCGGCGGGCCATCGGACGTTCGGAATCCGTTCGCCTGCCCCTCCTGCGCCGGAGGGCTGAGTGCGGTTGTATGACAAGTAGTCCCGCGCACCCCGGGGAGGACCAAGGTCCTCCGGGGGCCACGGGGCCCGACGCAAGGCTGACACCGGACCGGCGCGTTCGCCGGAACGACGACTGGGGAGCGCGCATGAGCACGACGACGTCGCATCGCGGCACGTGGCGGACCGGGAGCGGGGACGCTCTCGACGCCGAGACCCTGAACCGCATCGACCAGTGGTGGCGAGCCGCCAACTACCTGTCGGTCGGCCAGATCTACATGCTGGACAACGCGCTGCTGCGCGAGCCCCTCACACGCGACCACGTGAAGCCGCGTCTGCTCGGGCACTGGGGCACCACGCCCGGTCTGACGTTCCTGTACGCGCACCTGAACCGCGCGATCGCCGAGCGTGAGCAGTCGACCATCTACATCACGGGCCCCGGTCACGGCGGCCCCGGCCTCGTCGCCAGCGCCTACCTCGACGGGACCTACTCCGAGTACTACTCGGACATCACCGAGGACACCGAGGGCGTCCACCGGCTGTTCCGGCAGTTCTCGTTCCCGGGCGGCATCCCGAGCCACGTCGCCCCCGAGACCCCGGGGTCGATCCACGAGGGCGGCGAGCTGGGCTACGCGCTGAGCCACGCCTACGGCGCCGCGTTCGACAACCCGGACCTCCTGGTCGCCACCGTCATCGGCGACGGCGAGGCGGAGACCGGCCCGCTGGCCACCAGCTGGCACTCGAACAAGTTCGTCAACGTCGAGAACGACGGCGTCGTGCTGCCGATCCTGCACCTCAACGGCTACAAGATCGCCAACCCGACCGTGCTGGCGCGCATCCCCGAGGACGAGCTCGCGTCGCTCATGGTCGGCTACGGGCACAAGCCGCACATGTTCGTCGCCGGTTTCGACGACGAGTCGCACGAGGAGATCCACCGCCGGTTCGCCACGCTGCTCGACGAGGTGCTCGACGAGATCGCGGAGATCAAGCGCAGCGCCCACGCCGGCAACGAGCAGCGCCCGCAGTGGCCGATGATCGTGTTCCGCACGCCCAAGGGCTGGACCGGTCCGGACTACATCGACGGCAAGAAGACCACCGGGTCGTGGCGGGCGCACCAGGTGCCGCTGGCCAGCGCGCGGGACACCCCGGAGCACCTCGACGTGCTGCGGCAGTGGCTGGAGTCGTACCGGATCAACGAGCTGTTCGACGAGAACGGCAAGCTGCACGACGACATCCGCGCGCTCGCGCCCCAGGGACACCTGCGGATGAGCGACAACCCGCACGCCAACGGCGGCCTGCTGCTCAAGGACCTGCGCCTGCCGGACTTCCGCGAGTACGCGGTCGACGTGCCGGTGCCGGGCGGCTCGATGAGCGAGGCGCCGCGCGTGCTCGGCGACTGGCTGACCGACGTGATCCGGCTCAACCCGGACAACTTCCGGATCTTCGGACCCGACGAGACCGCGTCGAACCGCCTGCAGTCGGTGTTCCAGACCACGGACAAGCAGTGGAACGCGGAGTTCCTCGGTGCCGAGGTCGACGAGCACCTGGCACGCGCCGGCCGCGTGCTGGAGATGCTCAGCGAGCACCAGTGCCAGGGCTGGCTGGAGGGGTACCTGCTGACCGGGCGCCACGGCCTGTTCAACTGCTACGAGGCGTTCATCCACATCATCGACTCGATGTTCAACCAGCACGCCAAGTGGCTGAAGGTCACGGACGACATCCCGTGGCGCCGCCCGATCGCGAGCCTGAACTACCTGCTGTCCAGCCACGTGTGGCGCCAGGACCACAACGGCTTCAGCCACCAGGACCCGGGGTTCATCGACCACGTGGTCAACAAGAAGTCCGACGTCATCCGCGTCTACCTGCCGCCGGACGCGAACACGCTGCTGTCCACGTACGACCACTGCCTGCGCAGCCGGCAGTACGTCAACGTGGTCGTGGCGGGCAAGCAGCCGGCACCGAACTTCCTGACCATGGACCAGGCCGTGGCGCACTGCACGCGCGGGCTCGGGATCTGGGACTGGGCGGGCTCGGAGGTGCCGGGCGAGAAGCCCGACGTCGTCCTCGGCGCGGCCGGTGACGTGCCGACGCTCGAGGTGCTGGCCGCGGCGGACATCCTGCGCCGGGAGCTGCCCGACCTCAAGGTCCGCGTGATCAACGTGGTCGACCTGATGCGCCTGCAGGACGCGCGGGAGCACCCGCACGGCCTGTCCGACGCCCAGTTCGACGGTCTGTTCACGGACGACAAGCCGGTGATCTTCGCGTACCACGGGTACCCGTGGCTCATCCACCGGCTCACGTACCGCCGCAAGGGCCACACCAACATCCACGTGCGCGGCTACAAGGAGGAGGGCACCACGACGACGCCCTTCGACATGGTCATGCTCAACGACCTCGACCGGTTCCACCTGGTCATCGACGTCATCGACAACGTGCCTCACCTGCGCACGGCCCAGGCCAACCTGCGGCAGAAGATGGTCGACGAGCGCCTCCGGGCCCGCGAGTACACCCGCGCGTTCGGCGACGACCTGCCCGAGGTCCGCGACTGGGTCTGGCCCGACGCGCAGGACGAGTCCGACTCCGGTCAGGTGGCGGCGACGCTCTCGACCGGCGGCGACAACGAGTAGCACCCCCACGTCCGTGGGGCGGGCGCCGCTGCCCGCCCCACGGTCACGCACCACCGCAGCAGCCGTTCCACCCGTTCCACCCACATCGGAGAAGCCCACCGTGGCCCGCAGCATCTACGTCACCTCCCCCGAGGGAGATTCCGGCAAGTCCATGGTCGCGCTCGGCCTGGTGGACCTCCTGGCCCGCACGGTCCAGCGCGTCGGGGTGTTCAGACCGGTGGCGCGCTCCACAGATGTGCGGGACTACGTGCTCGAGCTGCTCCTGCAGCACGACGGCGTGGACCTCACGTACGAGGAGTGCGTCGGGGTCACGTACGAGCAGGTGCTCCACGACCCGGAGCAGGCGCTCGCGCAGATCGTGTCCCGGTACCACGACGTGGAGCGGCGCTGCGACGCCGTGGTCGTCGTCGGCACGGACTACACGGACGTCGCGGGACCCACCGAGCTGGCCTACAACGCCCGCATCGCGGCGAACCTCGGCGCCCCCGTGGTGCTCGTCATCAACGGGGGGCACCGCAAGCCCGCCGTGATCGCCCAGGTGGCCGACGTGGTCGTCACCGAGATGCACGCCAACCACGCGCAGGTGGTCTCGGTGGTCGCCAACCGCTGCGCCCCGGGCTCGGTCAGCGGCGTCCGGGACGCCCTGCGTGCCGGCACCGGCCTGCCGTCGTGGGCGGTGCCCGAGAACCCGATCCTCACGGCCCCGACCGTCCGGCAGCTGTCCGACTCGGTGCGCGGGACGCTCATCGCGGGCGACGAGTCCCTGCTGCAGCGCGAGGTGCTCGACGTCATCGTCGGCGCGATGTCCATGGAGCACCTGCTGGGCAAGCTGACCGACGGCGCCGTCGTGATCACGCCGGGCGACCGGTCGGACGTGCTGCTCGGGCTGCTCATGGCGCACCAGGCCGAGGGGTTCCCGTCCCTGGCCGGGATCATCCTCAACGGCGGGTTCCGCCCGGCGCCCCTGATCGCGCGGCTGGTGAACGGCCTCGGGAGCAGGCTGCCGATCCTCAGCACCGAGCTGGGCACGTTCCGGTCCGCGAGCGCGGTCGCCGACACGCACGGCCGCCTCACCGGCGACTCGCAGCGCAAGATCGACACCGCGCTCTCCCTGTTCGAGCAGCACGTCGACGGCTCCGCGCTCCTGGCGGCGCTGGACGTGGAGCGGCCCGAGGTCGTCACGCCGCTGATGTTCGAGTTCGCCCTGCTGGACCGCGCCCGGTCGAACAAGCGGCACGTGGTCCTCCCCGAGGGCRRCGACGACCGGATCCTGCGCGCGGCGTCCACCCTGCTGCAGCGCGGGGTCGCCCAGATCACGATCCTGGGCGAGGAGCCGGCCATCCGCTCGCGCGCCACGGAGCTGGGCCTCGACCTCGACGCCGCCGCGATCATCGACCCCCACGACCCGGTCCTGCTGCAGAAGTTCGCCGAGGCGTACACCGAGATGCGCAAGCACAAGGGGATGACGGTCGAGCGGGCGCGGGAGATCGTCTCGTCGGTCTCCTACTTCGGCACGATGATGGTCCAGCTCGGCCTGGCCGACGGCATGGTCTCCGGCGCCGCGCACACCACGGCGCACACCATCAAGCCGTCCTTCGAGATCATCAAGACCGCGCCCGGCACGTCGAGCGTGTCGAGCGCGTTCCTCATGTGCCTCGAGGACCGGGTGCTCGTCTACGCCGACTGCGCGGTGATCCCCGACCCGACGGCGGAGCAGCTGGCGGACATCGCGATCTCGTCCGCAGGCACCGCCCAGCAGTTCGGCATCGAGCCCCGCATCGCGATGCTGTCGTACTCCACGGGTGAGTCCGGTTCGGGCGCGGACGTCGAGAAGGTCCGCACGGCGACCGCGCTGGTCAGGGAGCGTCGGCCGGATCTGTCGGTCGAGGGCCCGATCCAGTACGACGCCGCCGTGGACGCCTCCGTGGCGAAGACGAAGATGCCGGACTCGGCCGTGGCCGGCCGTGCGACGGTCTTCGTGTTCCCGGACCTGAACACCGGCAACAACACCTACAAGGCCGTGCAGCGCTCCGCCGGAGCCGTCGCCATCGGCCCCGTGCTCCAGGGGCTGCGCAAGCCGGTCAACGACCTGTCGCGCGGCGCCCTGGTGCAGGACATCGTCAACACCGTCGCGATCACCGCCATCCAGGCGCAAGCAGAGGAAGCCTCGTGACCCCGATCACCCAGCCCCACCCCGGCTCCGCGCACGGCGCTCACGGCAGCGTGCTCGTCGTGAACTCCGGCTCGTCGTCGATCAAGTACCAGCTCGTCAACCCGGTCGGCGGCGAGGCGATCGCCTCGGGTCTCGTCGAGCGCATCGGCGAGACCGAGGGCCTGGTCAAGCACACGTACGCCGGGAACACGACCGTGCGCACCGACGCGGTCCCCGACCACGGCGCCGGCCTGCGCGCGGTCCTCGCGCTCTTCGACGAGGTCGGTCCGAACCTTGCCGAGGCGCACGTCGTCGCGGTCGGTCACCGCGTGGTGCAGGGCGGCTCGGTCTTCGGGTCCCCCGTGATCGTGGACGACGACGTCGTCGCGCAGATCGACGCCCTCGCGCCGCTGGCGCCGCTGCACACCCCGCCCAACCTCACGGGCATCCAGGTGGCCCGCGAGCTGCTGCCGGACGTGCCCCACGTGGTCGTCTTCGACACCGCGTTCTTCCGCACGCTGCCCGAGGCGGCGGCCACCTACGCGATCGACCGGGCCGTGGCCAAGGCGCACGACGTGCGGCGCTACGGGTTCCACGGGACGTCGCACCAGTACGTGTCCGGCAAGGTCGCGCGGGTGCTCGGGCGCAAGCTCGAGGACCTCAACCAGATCGTGCTGCACCTGGGCAACGGCGCGTCGGCGTCGGCGGTCCGCGGGGGCGTGGCGGTGGAGACGTCCATGGGCATGACGCCGCTGGAGGGCCTGGTCATGGGCACCCGGTCCGGCGACGTCGACCCCGCCGTGCTCATCCACCTGCAGCGCAACGCGGGCATGTCGGTCGACGACATCGACGACCTGCTCAACCGCCGGTCGGGCCTCAAGGGGCTCGCGGGCGAGAACGACTTCCGCGAGCTGCACAAGCTCGTCGAGGCCGGCGACGAGGACGCGACCCTCGCGCTGGACGTCTACGTGCACCGGCTGCGCAAGTACATCGGCGCGTACCACGCGGTCCTCGGCCGGGTCGACGTCATCGTGTTCACGGCGGGCGTCGGCGAGAACGACGACATCGTCCGCGCGCGTGCGCTGCAGGGGCTCGAGGCGATGGGCATCGCGGTGGACCTGGAGCGCAACGAGGGCCGCAAGAAGGAGCCGACGATCATCTCTCCGGACTGGGCCAGCACGATCGTGATGGTGGTCCCGACCAACGAGGAGCTCGCCATCGCGCGCCAGGCGGTCGCCACGGTCGAGGCGGCCGGGTACGAGGGCACCAGCGACGAGTCGGACCCGGCTCCGGCGGCCGCGGGGCACGCCTGACGGGTCGTCAGGGCAGCCGCAGGGCCTTGAGCGTCCGCAGCACCTCGGTGTAGAAGCGGGGCCACGTCTCGGGGCCCAGGTCGAACATCCGGTGCAGCCCGACGCCGGGGCCGCCGAGCACCCCGTGCACGCCGTGCTGGACCGCCACGGTCTGCACCCGGGTGGTCGCCCAGAGGCCCTCGCGGCCGTGCCGGCTGCCGATGCCCGACGCGCCGACCCCACCCTGCGGCGCCCCGACCGAGCCCCACGTGGCCACGTAGCCCTCGTTGACGTTCACGGTTCCCACGCGGACGCGCTCGGCGAGGGCGGCGCCGCGCCGGGTGTCCGCGGTCCAGATGCTGGCGTTCAGACCGAGGTCGCTGTCGTTCATCGCTGCGACGGCCTCGTCGTCGGAGGCCACGCGGGAGATGGCCACGACCGGCCCGAACGTCTCCTCGCGCACCAGCCGCGCCTCGTCCGGCACGTCGGTGAGGATCGTCGGCTCGTAGAACCAGGGCCCGACGTCCGAGCGGTGCACCCCGCCGGCCAGCACGGTCGCCCCGTGCCCGACGGCATCCTCGACGTGCTCGACGACCGTGGCCAGCTGCGCGGCGGACGTGAGCGACCCGATGTCCGACCGGTAGTCCAGCCCGGACCCGAGACGCAGCGCCTTCGTGCGCCGGACGAACGCCGCGGTGAACGCGTCGGCCACGTCCTCGTGCACGTAGATCCGCTCGATGCTCACGCAGACCTGCCCGGCGCCGACGAAGCAGGCACGCACGGCACCCTCGGCGGCGACCTCGACGTCAACGTCGTCCGCGACGTACATCGGGTTCTTGCCGCCCAGCTCCAGGGTGGCCGGCACCAGCCGCTCCCCGGCGTGCGCGGCGACGACCCGGCCCGTGCGGGTGGAGCCGGTGAAGCTCACGTGGTCGACGTTCTCCACGACGGCCGCCCCGACGGTCGGTCCGTCGCCGACGACCACCTGGAGCAGCCCGTCGGGCAGCCCGGCGACCTCGAGCAGCTCGGCGGCCCACAGCGACGTCAGAGCGGTCTGCGGGTCGGGCCGCAGGACGACCGCGTTGCCGGCCACCAGCGCGGGCAGCACGTCCCCGAGCGTCAGGGTCAGCGGGAAGTTCCACGGCGCGATGATGCCGACGACGCCGACCGGGTGCCGCAGCACGCGCGTCGTCGTCACGCCCGGGATCAGGCCGGGGACCCGGCGCGGCGCGAGGTAGCGGCCTGCGCGCGCGGCGTAGTGGCGGGCCACGAGCGYGATGTCGCAGACCTCCTCGAACGCCGAGGCGCGCGCCTTGCCCGACTCCACCTGGATGAGGTCGAGCACGTCGCTCTGCCGCTCGAGCACCAGGTCGTGCACGCGCGAGAGCACCGCGGTCCGCTCGCGCAGCGGCCGCGCCGCCCACAGCCGTTGGGCGG
>NZ_JBFUHU010000118.1:0-11952 GCF_056402235.1 Cellulomonas sp. P4_B5_2 | reverse complement strand
GGCCCCACGGCTGCCGGATCGCGTCCACCGTCCAGCGGCGGGTGACCTCGACGGTCTGCGTGACCCACGACGCGCGGGTCGGCGTGGTGACGGGACGAGTGACGGTGAGCGTGCTCATCGGGCGACCTCCTTCGAGGCGACGTCTGCCGACGTCCACGAGCGGCCGGCGTGCCGCAGGTAGACGTCGTCGAGGGTGGGGCGGGAGACCGCGACGGCTCCGTGCCGAACGCCCGCCGCCTGCAGGGCGGAGATGACGGTGCCGACGACGGCCGGTCCGTCGGTGGTGCGTGCGACGAGGCGACCGGTCGGCCCCTCGACGTGGACGACGACCTCGCGCAGCGCGGTGATCGGCGCGACCGCGGACCGCACGAGGTCGGGGGTCGGCTCGACCAGGTCGACCGTGAGCGTGTCCCCTTCGAGCGTGGCCTTCAGCGCGTCCGGGGAACCGAACGCGACCACCCGGCCCCGGTCCACGATCGTCAACCCGTCGGCCAGTCGATCCGCCTCCTCGAGGTAGTGGGTGGTGAGCACGACGGTCAGCGAGTCCTCACCCGCGAGCCGTCGGATTTCCGCCCACATCGCGGCGCGCGCCTCCGGGTCGAGCCCGGTGGTGGGCTCGTCGAGGAACAGGACCTGCGGGGTGCCCACGAGACCGAGTGCCACGTCGAGCTTGCGCCGGGTGCCTCCGGAGAGCTTGCCTGCGCCACGGTCGGCGGCCCCGGCCAGCCCGAACCGGTCGACGAGGGCAGCTGCCCGGTCGGACGAGGCGGCTCGGGACAGCCCCCGCAGCCGCGCGGCCATGACGAGGTTCTCGCGCGGGCTGAGCAGCGGGTCGGCGCCCGTGCCCTGCGAGACGTAGCCGATGCTGCGGCGGACGGTGTCGGCCTCCCGCACGACGTCGCGCCCGCCCACGCGGGCGACCCCGGACGTGGCGCGCGCGAGGGTGGTGAGCACCTTCGTGGTGGTGGACTTGCCGGCTCCGTTGGGTCCGAGCAGCCCGTGCACGGTGCCGCCGGGGATGCTGAGCGTGAGGCCGTCGAGGGCTCGGACGTCCGGTCGGCCGCGGCCGCCGGGGTAGGTCTTGACGAGGTCGAGTGCCTCGACCACGGGTGCTGCGGGCATGGTGCCGCCTTCGGTCGTGCCGTCCGTTCCTTCCGGCCAGAACGGCGGGTGGTCCGACCGAGCTGCCACCTATGCTGATTCGTGCGGCGGATCGCACAGGTGCCCTCACGGGTCCCGGTCGGTTCGTGGTGGTCGGCCCGGGTGTTCCAGCACCTGGGCCGACCTTCTTCTCTACGGAGGGCTCAGATAGGGCGCGAGCGCCTCCGCAAGCTCATCGGGATCCAACCGGCCGTGCGTGCTGGCGCGTTGGTGCAGGTCACGCCACAGATCGACGCCCTCGAACGACCCGTCCGCGATGCTCGTCGCGAGCGCGGTGACGAACCCGAGCTCGGCGCGGACGATGGTGACCTCGTACTCGCTCTCCAGCGAGAAGATCGCCGGCAGGCCCATCGCACGCGCGTCGACCAGCCCGCTCTCCAAGCCGGCGATCTGCCGCTCGAGCGAGGTCTGCCGCAGGTGCAGCAGCCGGACGACGTCGTCGGGACCCAGCAGCGGCAGGAACGACAGCGCGGCCTCGAACTGCGGGAACTCCTTGGCCGGCGTGCGGACCAGGTCGGTCAGCCAGTCGATGGCCTCCGTGGCGCCCGCGTCCGTGATCCGGTACACCGTGCGCGTCGGGCGGTTGCCCTCCCGCTCGGTGGACGCGGCCTCGATCAGCCTTTGCTTCACCAGCGAGTCGACCACCGAGTACAGCGAGCCGAAGTTCAGCCGGACCGACTCGTCCTTGCGGCGCTCGCGCAGGGTCATCGACATCTCGTACGGGTGCATCGGGCGTTCCCACAGGAGCGCGAGCACGGCGAGGGCCAGTGGGTTGTTCCGGCTGCGCGGTGCCATGGCTCCTCCTGCTCCAGTTCGAATGCTCGATCCAGAATATATCTCGACTAGTACGCGGCCCGCACCCTCGCTGAGGATGCGGGCCGTCGTCGTGGAAGAGTCAGTCGACGCGGACGACGACCTTGCCGCGGACGTGACCGGTCTGGCTGGCCTCGTGGGCTGCGGCGGCGTCGGCCAGCTCGAACACCTCGGCGACGTCGACCTTCACGGTGCCCGCGTCGATCAGGGCTGCGAGGGCGTCGAGGTCCGCGGTGCTCGGCCGGACCCAGACGTAGTGGCCGCCGAGCTCATCGCGCGCGGCGGCGTCGACGATCGAGGCCACGACCCCGCCGTCGGCCAGCAGGGCCTTCGAGGTCTCGACGAGGTCGTCACCACCGAAGTCGAGAACGACGTCGATGCCGTCGGGCACCAGCGCGCGGACGCGGTCGGCCAGCCCGTCGCCGTACTCCAC
The DNA here is from genome assembly GCF_056402235.1 of Cellulomonas sp. P4_B5_2. Taxonomy (NCBI): domain Bacteria; kingdom Bacillati; phylum Actinomycetota; class Actinomycetes; order Micrococcales; family Cellulomonadaceae; genus Cellulomonas; species Cellulomonas sp. P4_B5_2. The sequence goes on along the minus strand of NZ_JBFUHU010000118.1, from coordinate 9,545 downwards.
GGGCTCGGCGCCGAGGTCGCGCAGGTACTCGTGGTTGCGCGCGGACGCCGTGCCGATCACCCGGGCGCCCACCGAGCGGGCGATCTGCACGGCGAACGCGCCGACCCCGCCCGCGGCGGCGTGCACGAGGACGGTCTGACCGTCGCGGACGCCGGCTCGTCGGATCGCCTGGAACGCGGTCAGGCCGGCCAGCGGCACGGCCGCAGCCTCCTCGAACGAGAGGGTCGACGGCTTGCGCGCRAGGGTCCGCACGGGTGCGGCGACGTACTCCGCGAACGTGCCGCCCTGCACCCAGTCGCGGCGCACGTAGCCGTAGACCTCGTCGCCGACCTGGTACTCGGGGGTGTCGAGGCCGACGCGCTCGACCACGCCGGCCACGTCCCAGCCGGGGACCGCGGGGAACGTCACRTCCATGATCTCGTCGAGGTACCCGGCCCGGACCTTCCAGTCGACGGGGTTGACCGACGCGGCGCGCACGCGGACGAGCACGCTGTCGGGGCCGACCTTCGGGGTGGGCTGCTCGGTGAGCTCGAGGACGTCGGACGCGCCGTAGCGGGAGTAGGTGATGGCTCGCATGCTCCCGACAACCGGGCGACGACGGGCCGTGATTCCCTCCGTGGCAAACGTCACGTCGCCGCCCACCCCTGTTCACCTGCCTGCCGCAACTCGGACATCCGCCCTGGTCACCCTCGGTGCACACCGATCGAAGGGGACCTCGATGCCGTACGCCCGCCGCACCCTTGCCGCGCTGACCTGCACCGCCGTGCTCTGCGCGGGCCTGGGAGCGACCGCCGCGGCGGCGCACCCCCAGCCGTCCCCCCAGGCTGTGTTCCACCGCCTCGCCACGTACCCCGTCTACCTGAACCGCCCGGCGGACGTGCCGGCAGCGGACCCGACCGTCGCGGAGATCTCCGCAGTCAGCGAGGACGGTCGGACGTTCATCCACACCGACGCGCTCGCGGGCCGGATCGGCTTCGTCGACCTGACGGACCCGGCGAAGCCGCGGGGCCTGGGCACGCTCGACCTGGCGGCGGACCTCGGGGTGGGCGACCACGCGGAGCCGACGTCGGTGGCCGTGGTCGGCGGCTACGTGCTCGTCGTCGTCGACACGTCCGAGAGCTTCACGAATCCGTCGGGACTGCTCGCGGTGATCGACCTGGCCACGCACGCGCTGGTGCGGACGATCGACCTCGGCGGCCAGCCCGACTCGATCGCGCTCACGCCTGACAAGACGCACGCGGCGATCGCGATCGAGAACCAGCGCGACGAGGACGCGAAGCCGACGGGCGGCGCCAAGGGCGATCTGCCGCAGCTGCCCGGCGGGTTCCTGCAGCTCGTGGACCTGCTCGGGACCGACCCCGCGACCTGGACCACCCGGGCGGTGCCGTTCACGGCGGACGCGCTCGCCGGGCTCGACACCCCGCAGGACCCGGAGCCGGAGTACGTCGCGATCGACCCCACGGGAACCACGGTCGCGGTGACCCTGCAGGAGAACAACGGCGTCGCGCTCGTCGACATCGCCTCCGGGGCCGTCTCGCGCGTGTTCAGCGCGGGCAGCGTCGCGGTGACCGGCATCGACACCGCGCAGGACGGTGTGATCAACCAGACCGGGTCCATCCCGGCCACGCCGCGCGAGCCCGACGCCGTCGCGTGGCTCGACGCGACGCACCTGGCGACGGCGAACGAGGGCGACTGGAAGGGCGGCACCCGCGGGTGGACCGTCTTCGACACCTCCGGCGCGGTGGTCTGGGACGCCGGTGCGGAGCTCSAGCGGCTGGCCGTCCGGACCGGGCTGCACTCCGAGTCGCGCGCCGGGAAGAAGGGCGTCGAGATCGAAGGGCTGGCGGTCGCGACCCTCGGCGGGAAGCGGTACGCGTTCGTCGGCTCCGAGCGGTCGAACTTCGTCGCGGTGTACGACGTGGACGACGCCGCGCACCCGCGGTTCGTCCAGGTGCTGGCGACGACCAACGGGCCGGAAGGCATCCTGCCGGTRCCGTCGCGGGACCTGCTGCTGGTCTCCAGCGAGACCGATGACGCGTCGGTCCTGGTCCGCTCGTCGGTGACCGTCTTCGGGCGTGGCAAGGCCTACGCCCGGACCGGCGGCGCCCCGCAGTTCCCGAGCGTCGTCTCCGCCGACGACGCTGCGGGCAACCCGATCGGCTGGGGCGCTCTCGGCGCGCTGAGTGCGGACCCGACCGACAAGAAGCACCTGTGGACGGCGTCGGACGCGGCCTACTCCACGGCGCACCTGCTCCGGCTCGACGTGTCGCGGACGCCGGCGGTGATCGACCGCGACGTCGTCGTGACGCAGGGGGGCACGGCGGCGTCGCTGGACATCGAGGGCGTCTCGGCCCGTCGGCGGGGCGGCTTCTGGCTGGGGTCCGAGGGGGCGACGGGCGCGGCGAACGCGCTGGTCCGCACCGACGCGAGCGGCGCGATCCAGCAGACGGTGCCGCTGCCCGCGGACGTCTCGGCGGGGCTGAGCAAGTGGGGCATCGAGGGCGTCGCCGCCACGGAGGACTCCCGCGGCGAGCACGTGTGGGTCGCGCTCCAGCGCGGGCTCACCGGCGACGAGACCCGGGCGCGCATCGGCCGCTACGACGTCCGCACCGGGACCTGGGCGTGGTTCGCCTACCCGCTGGGCACGACGACGACCGCCGGCGACTGGATCGGCCTGTCGGAGATCACGGTCGTGGACCGCGACACGCTCGCGGTCGTCGAGCGCGACAAGCTCAACGGCCCGGACGCGAAGGTCAAGGCCGTCTACACGGTGCGGATCCCGGCCAGGGACCCCGCACCGGGCACCGTCGGCACGCTGACCAAGACGCTGGTCCGCGACCTGGTCCCGGACCTGCGGGCGACCAACGGGTGGACGCAGGAGAAGCTCGAGGGCCTGACCATCGGTGGCGACGGCCAGGTCTACGCGATCACGGACAACGACGGGCTCAAGGACGCCTCCGGCGAGACCGTGCTCCTGCGGCTCGGCCCGGCGGCGAAGGTGTTCCGGGCGCACAGGTGACGTCGAGCGGCGATCATGGCGGGATGCCCACCCCGTACTCCGTCATGGTCGTCTGCACCGGCAACATCTGCCGCTCCCCGATGGCCGAGGTGGTCCTGCGCGAGCGGTTCGCCGCCGCCGGGCTCGCCGACCAGGTGGTCGTCGACTCGACGGGCATCAGCGCCGAGGAGCACGGCAACCCGGTGGACCGTCGCGCGCGGGCCGTCCTGCTGGGCCATGGCTACCCCGCCGGTGACGGGCACCGGGCGCGTCAGGTGCGGGCCGGTGACGACCGAGACCTGGTGCTGGCCATGACGAACGCGCACGCGCGGGCGCTGCGGCGGCTGGACGTCGAGCCGGTGCTCTTCCGCTCGTTCGACCCGGTGGCGGCCGGCGACCTCGACGTCGCCGACCCCTGGTACGGCGGCGCGCAGGACTTCGAGGACTGCCTCGCCCAGATCGAGGCCGCGGCCGACGGGATCGTCGAGCACGTCCGCGCGGAGCTGGGGAATGCGCAGGTCAGTCGCCATGGTTGACCGAGGCATGTCCCTCGACGAGATCCCGCTGACCACCCTCAAGGGCGAGCCCACGACGTTCGGCGCGTACGCGGACAAGGTCAAGCTGGTGGTCAACGTGGCCTCCCGGTGCGGCCTGGCCCCGCAGTACGAGACGCTCGAGCGGCTCCAGAAGACCTACGGCGACCGCGGGTTCACGGTCCTGGGCTTCCCCAGCAACCAGTTCCTCCAGGAGCTCGGCTCCGAGGAGGCCATCGCGGAGTACTGCTCGGCGACGTGGGGCGTGACGTTCCCGATGTTCGAGAAGGTCAAGGTCAACGGCAGGCACCAGCACCCGCTGTACGCCGCGCTGACCACGACCCCGGACGCGTCGGGCAAGGCCGGCCGGGTCACGTGGAACTTCGAGAAGTTCGTCGTCACGCCGGACGGGTCGGTGCACCGGTTCCGCCCGCAGACGTCCCCGGACGCGCCCGAGATCGTCGAGCTGATCGAGTCGTCCCTGCCCGGCTAGAGCCAGCGGTTGCGTCGGAAGGCTCGGTGCAGGCCGACGCAGACGACGCCGATCCCGGCCAGCACGATCCAGAACCCGAGCGACCAGTCCGAGGCGGGCAGGTAGTCGAAGTTCATCCCGTACASGCCGGCGAWCRYGGTSGGCACCRSGGCGATSGCCGCCCACGCGGAGATCTTGCGCATGTCGGAGTTCTGCTGGACCGTCACGCGGTTCTGCTCGACGCTCACCTGCGCGAGGTCGGCCTGCATGACGCCAGTGAGCAGGGCGTCGGCGGCCTCGATGAGCTCCGCGGCCCGCAGGGCGTGGTCCTGGACGTCCCGGAAGTACGGGCGTGAGTAGGCGGGGATGCAGGGCACCTGCTGCTCGGCCAGCCGGGTCAGCGGCTGGACCAGCGGCACGACCGCGCGCCGGAACTGCTGCACCTCGCGCTTGAGCTTGTAGATCCGCTCGGCGTGGTCGCTGCCCGGGTCGTCACCGAACACCTGGTCCTCGATCTGGTCCAGGTCCTCGTCGATCGCCGCGGTGACGTCGAGGTACTGGTCGACGGCCTTGTCCAGGATCCCGTGCAGCACCGCGGGCGGGCCGTGCTGCAGCATCTCGGGGTCGGCCTCCAGCGCCGCCCGCACCTGCGCCGGGATCGTCGTGTCGCCGTGCCGGACCACGATGACGAACCGCTCGCCCAGGAAGATCGCGAGCTCGGTGACCTCGACCACCTCGACGTGGTCGACGTAGTGCACGGGCTTGACCACCGCGAACGTGACCCCGCCGTACTGCTCGAGCTTGGGCCGCTGGTGGGCCCGGATGGCGTCGTCGATCGCCAGCTGCGGGAGCTCGAAGCCCTTGGCGAGCTGGTCGAACTCCTCGGCGGTGGGCTCCACCAGGCCGATCCACACGAACCCGTCCTCCGCCTCGGCCTCCTGCAGGGCCAGGCGCAGGTCATCGATGTGGTGCCGCCGGCGTCCGGCGGAGTAGAGCGCGCAGTCCACGATCACGAGACGAAGGCTAGACCGCGCGCTCCTGGCCCTGGCGCGACAGACTGGCAGGGCCGTCGACGAACGCCGGCGGCACCCGCGGAAGAACTCCCGGAGGTTGTCGTGAAGTTCGAGATCTACAAGGACAAGGCGGGCGAGTTCCGGTTCCGGATCGTCGCGACCAACGGCAACGTCCTCGCGTCCAGCGAGGGCTACTCGGCGAAGGCGTCGGCCCAGAACGCCATCGACCGCATCAAGTCCGACGCAGCGGGAGCGGACACCGTCGACAACAGCTGATCGATTGCCGCACGGGTCCGGCGCCGAAGCCGAGCCCGTGCGCCACGATGAGCCCATGAAGGTTGCCGCCCGCGCCCACGTCCCACCGTTCGCCGTGATGGAGATCCTGGCCGCCGCCAACGCGCGCAAGGCCGCGGGCGAGGATGTGCTGAACCTCTGCGCGGGCGAGCCGTCGACGGGGGCGTCGGAGGTCGTGCGGCAGCGCGCGATCGACCTGCTGACCTCGGGCGACCTCGGGTACACCGAGTCGCTGGGGTCTCCGGCACTGCGCGCGGCGATCGCGCAGCACTACCGCGACACCTACGACGTCGGCGTGGAGCCCGGCCGGGTCGCCGTCACCACCGGCTCGTCCGGCGGCTTCGTGCTCGCGTTCCTCGCGGCGTTCGACGTCGGCGACCGGGTGGCGCTCGCGGTCCCCGGCTACCCCGCGTACGCCAACATCCTCGCGGCCCTCGGGTGCGAGGTCGTGGTGGTCCCGTGCGGCCCGGAGACCCGGTACCAGCCGACCGTCGCGCAGCTCGAGGCCCTGGACCCACCGGTCGAGGGGCTCGTGATCGCCAGCCCGGCCAACCCGACCGGCACGATGATCGACCCGGACGAGCTCGCCGCGATCGCGGACTGGTGCGCGGGGAACGGCGTGCGGCTGATCAGCGACGAGATCTACCACGGGATCACCTACGGCTCCGAGGCGACGGCCACCGCCGCCCGGTACCTGGACCGCGGTGCCGTCGTCGTGAACTCGTTCTCCAAGTACTGGGCGATGACCGGCTGGCGGCTCGGCTGGCTGGTGCTCCCCGACGACCTGGTCACGACCGTCGACGCGCTCGCGGGCAACGTCGCCCTCTGCCCGCCGGCGCTGGCCCAGCACGCCGGGGTCGCCGCGTTCAGCCCGGCCGGGTACGCCGCCGCGCGGGAGAACGTCGAGCGCTACGCAGCGGCCCGCGCGCACCTGCTCGACCGGCTGCCGGAGCTCGGCTGGGCGCGCATCGCCCCGGCCGACGGCGCGTTCTACCTGTACGGCGACATCTCCGCGAGCGGCCTGGACTCGATCACCTGGTGCGCGCGGCTGCTGGACGAGGCCGGGGTCGCCCTCACGCCGGGCACCGACTTCGATCCGGTCGACGGGCACCACTGGGTGCGGCTCTCGTTCGCGTCGTCGGTGGACGTGGTGCGGCAGGCCGTGGACCGGATCGTCGCCTGGCAGCGTTCGCTGTAACACGAGCCCCCTACAGTCACGGCCATGGACGTGGCGGTGCTCGGCGCGACGGGCGATGTGGGACGGCAGATCTGTACGCAGCTGGTGGAGCGGCGGATCCTGCCGACGAGCTCGCGGCTGCAGCTGGTCGGTCGGCTCGACGGTGCCTCCGGCCGCGCGGTGCACGGGCTGCGCGCGGACCTCATCGACGCGTACGACGAGCACGCCCCGCTGCTCGACGTCGCCCTGGACCCGGCGGACGTGGTCGCGGACGTCGTGGTGGTCGCCGCGGGCGCGACCGCTCCGGCGTCGGCGGGTGCCCCGATGACCCGGGCGGAGCTCGCGGAGCAGAACCTGGCCGCGTTCACGGCCTACGCGGACGCGCTCGCCCGGTACGGCTCGGGGCAGGAGGTCGTGGTCGTGGTCTCCAACCCCGTCGAGCTCGGGGTCGCGGTCATGGCCTCCGCGCTGAAGCGGCACCGCGTGATCGGGATGGGCGCGTGGCTGGACACCCTGCGGTTCCGGCGGGAGATCGCGGTGTCGCTCGGGGTCCGACGCCACCGCGTGGCCGGGTTCGTGGCCGGGCAGCACGGGGACGACCTGGTGCCCCTCTGGTCGTCCGTGCGGATCAGCGGACTCGACGTGGACGAGCGGCGGCGGGCGGTGGCCACGTTGCGCGGCGGGCGCTCGCTCGACGGGTTCGGCGCGGAGATCGCGGACGCCAAGGCGCAGCTCGGGGCCATCCGGGACATCGGTGAGGCGTTCGCGCTCATCGACAGCTGGCCGCCGGACCTGCGGGTGGTCGCCCGCCCGTGGATGACGCACCAGAGCGGGGCCAAGACCGCTGCCGGCACCGCGAGCGCGACGATCGACCTGGTGGACACCATCCTCGACGGGCGGGACATCGTGGTCGCCGGGCAGGTGGCGCTTTCGGGTGAGGTGCTGGACCGCACCGGGGTGCTCGGCGTCCCCGTGGTGGTCGGGCAGGAGGGCTGGTCGCGGGTGCTGCTGGACGAGCCGGCGCCCGACGAGGTCCGCCGGCTGACGGCCGTGGCAGACCGGATCGACGCGGCGAACGCGCCGTGGCTGGGAGGCGGCGCATGATCTCCGACGACGACGACCGCTGGGTGGCGTTCGTCCGGGCGGACCACCGGACCGGCACCATCGCGGCGCTCGCCGGGGTGTTCGCCACGCGCGGCGTGAACTTCGAGTCGCTGGCCACCGGTGACGTCGCGGGCGACGACGGGCTGGTGGTCGTGACGTTCCGCACCAGTGAGCGCCGCCAGCGGGTGCTCGTCCGCAGCGTCGAGCGGCTGGACGCGGTTCGCAGCGTGCTGGTGCGCCGGGCCGAGGACCTGGGCGTCCGGGCCGCGGCCGTGGTGCACCTGCCCCGCACCGTCGACTTCCGGCCGCCGAAGCATGCGGCCGTGAGCTGGTCGGGCTCGTCGCTGCTGGGTCAGCCCGTGCTGGTCGAGGGGCCGCTGGTGGACGTCGAGGCGGTCGTGGCCGCGGCGCGTGCTGCGGGTGCCCTGTCCGAGGCGACGGTCATCCAGCCGCCCGCCGCGACGTAGGTTGGATCTCGTGCCTCTGTCCGCCCTGGTCCCCCCGGGTCCGCCCCTGACCCTTGCGCAGACCGAGCGCGGGTCCCGCCACCTCCTCCTCGCGGAGATCGGCGTCGACGGCCAGCGCCGGCTGCGCAACGCCCGGGTGCTCGTGGTCGGTGCGGGTGGCCTGGGTGCCCCGGTGCTCCAGTACCTCGCGGCGGCCGGTGTCGGGACGATCGGGATCGTCGACGACGACGTGGTCGACGTCAGCAACCTGCAGCGCCAGGTCATCCACGGGTCGGCCGACGTGGGCCGCCACAAGGTCGACAGCGCGCGCGACTCGGTCACCGCCCTCGACCCGGACATCCGCGTCGTGGCTCATCGCACGCGCCTGACCAGCGAGAACGTCGACGAGATCCTGCGCGGCTACGACGTCGTCGTCGACGGCACCGACAACTTCCCCACCCGCTACCTGGTCAACGACGCCTGCGTCCGGCTCGGCCTGCCCGAGGTGTGGGGGTCCGTGCTGCGGTTCGACGCCCAGACCACCGTGTTCTGGGGGCGGGCGGGCGTGGAGCTGCGCGACCTGTTCCCCTCGCCGCCCGCGCCCGACGAGGTCCCGTCCTGCGCCGAGGCAGGCGTGCTCGGCGCGCTCTGCGGGCAGGTCGGCTCCGTCATGGCCACCGAGGTGGTCAAGCTGATCACCGGCACCGGCGAGAGCCTGCTCGGCCGCGTGCTCGTCATCGACGCCCTGCGCGGCCGATGGACCGAGATCCCCCTCGTACCCCGCCGACCGGTACCCGCAACGACCCCGGAGGTCCCTCCCATGTCCGACGTCCCCGTCGTCACCGCCCCCGAGCTGGTCCGCCGACTGGCCGCCCGCGAGGCCGGCACCGACGACTTCCTGCTCATCGATGTCCGCGAGCCCGCCGAGCACGCCCAGGCGTCCATCCCGGGCGCGGTGCTCGTGCCGCTGGGCACCCTGTTCGACGGCTCCGCGCTGGCCGGCCTGCCGCACGACCGGGAGATCGTCGTGCACTGCCAGGTGGGCGCCCGCTCCCTGACCGCGGCGCAGATCCTGCGCGGCGCGGGGTTCGACGCCTCGAACGTCGACGGCGGGATCCTGGCCTGGATGGACGCCAGCTGACCGTGCGCTCCCTCACCGAGCACCGCGCGGCCGCCCTCGCGCTGGCCTCGCCCCTGCCCGCGGTCGAGGTGCTCCTCGACGACGCGGACGGCCTCGTGGTCGCCGACGACCTGCGCACCGACGAGCCGCTGCCCCGCTGGGACAACTCCGCGATGGACGGGTACGCCGTGCGCCACGAGGACGTGGTCGACCTGCCGGCGACCCTCCGGGTGGTGGCGGACCTGCCCGCGGGCACGGCCGACGAGCCCGTGGTCGGTCCGGGCACCGCGGCGCGGATCATGACGGGTGCGCCGGTCCCCGCAGGCGCGGACACGATCGTGCCGGTCGAGCTGACGGACGCCGGCACCGCGACCGTGCGGGTGCGCGA
>NZ_JBFUHU010000117.1:0-19354 GCF_056402235.1 Cellulomonas sp. P4_B5_2 | reverse complement strand
CTGGGCACGCATGCGCAGGGTCCGGCCGGCAACGGCGTCGACGCCACCGTGGACGAGCTCACGTGCCGCGTCGACGAAGTCCTCCGCCGCGCACACGGCCTCCTCGGCCCGCTCCGGACCCACCAGCTCGAACCGCCCCGCGTCGACCGCCGACCGCAAGGGCGCGGCCTCCGCGAAGTAGGTCGTCCACGACCCCAGCTCCGGAGCCACCGCCCCGAGCATGCTCCACACCGTGCGCGGCGCCCGGCGCCCCGACGGCGTGCCCCGGAGGGCGACCACGGCGGCTCCTGCCCGCAGCGCGGCGAGGTGCGCGTGCGAGAGCTGCTCCCACGGCTCGGACGAGAACTGCGCCGCGAGCAGCTCGGCGTCGGCACGGCCCAGGAGGTCCAGCACGCGGGCGGGAGTCGGCACCGCCGGGCTCGTCACGTCCCGACCACCGTGCTGCTCGAGCTGCTGCTGCATCCCGCCGTCCCCTTCCTGTGCCCTCGGATCCATCATCGAACACCTGTTCGATTCCGTCAAGCCCGTCGGAGCCCCGTAGCGTGAGCCTCATGGCTGCCCGCGACCGCTCCGCCCGACGCAGCACAGCCTCGCACCGGCCACCCACACGCTCGGCCGCCCGGGCGCCCTGGCCGACGGGCCCGGTCACGATCCCCACCGGAACCGTCGAGCTGACCCGTGACCTCGACGATCCCGACGGCGTGACCGTGCTGGTCAACGGCGTGCCCAGCTCCTACCTGGACCTGGCGGACCCGACGCGCCTGGTGTTCGAGTACATGCAGCAGATGGCGGCGGTGATCGAGCGGTACGGCGACGTCGGCGGTCCGATCGACGTCGTCCACCTGGGTGCCGCAGGCTGCGCGCTCGCGCGGGCGGTCGACGCGAGCCGGCCCGGATCGCGACAGCTGGCCATCGAGCTCGACACCGTGCTGCCGGAGCTCGTCCGCGGCTGGTTCGACCTCCCCCGCGCCCCCGCCCTGCGGATCCGCGCGGGCGACGCGCGCGCCGAGCTCGCGCGACTGGCCGACGCGTCCGCGGACGTCGTCGTCCGCGACGTCTTCGCCGGCGACACCACCCCTGGGCACGTCCGCACCCGGGAGATGGTGGCGCTGGTGACGCGGGTGCTCCGACCCGGGGGCGTGTACCTGGCCAACTGCGCCGACCGTCCGCCCCTGGCCGGCGCCCGCGCCGAGGTCGCGACCCTGCGCGAGGCGTTCGCCGACGTGGCCGTGATCGCCGAGCCGGGCCTCCTGCGCGGACGGGGCTACGGCAACGTCGTGCTCGCCGCGACCGACGACCCGGACCTGCTCGGCTCGGCGGCGCTGGCCCGCGCCGTCCGCAGCCTGCCCGCGCCCGCGCGACTCCTGCACGGCACCGAGGTGACCGCGTTCATGGGGACCGCCAGGCCCCTGGACGACCCTCCGGCATGACGAAGGGCCGCACCCCCTGCGGGATGCGGCCCTTCGCGCGGTCGTCCGATCAGATCGGGCGGACGCTCTCGGCCTGCGGGCCCTTGGCGCCCTGCGTGATCTCGAACTCGACGCGCTGGCCCTCGTCGAGGCTGCGGTAGCCCGAGGAGTCGATCGCGGAGTAGTGGACGAAGACGTCGGCCCCGCCGCCGTCCTGGGCGATGAACCCGAAGCCCTTCTCAGCGTTGAACCACTTGACAGCACCCTGTGCCATGTTCGTTTCCTTCTGTCCCACCGGTGACGGCGCTGGCCTTCTGCCTGCGCCGTGCCGCAATGCCTCACGTCCTGCACCGGGTGGCCCAGCCGCGGACGGCTGGTCGGAACCGACCCCGGGCCGAAGCCCGGATGACGACACCGGTCAAGCAAGCCGGTCAAGCGAGTACGTCACTGCAACGTGTGCATCCTTACATCGGGCCTGGCGGCGGCGCCATGCTTTCGCCCCGTCGGCTCACGCGGTTTGACAACGATCTGGTAAAGGCCACGCCTCAGGCGGGGCCGCTCTCGTCGCCCTGCTGGGCCAGGAAGCGCTCGAACTCGGCACCGAGCTCGTCCGCGGTCGGCAGGTCGGTGGACCCGGCGAGCAGGCTCGTGCGACCGATGTTCCGGGTGAAGGAGTCGTACTGCTCCTCCAGGGCGTGCACCACCGCGGCGACGTCCTCCGACCCGGTGACCTGCCGCTGGATCTCCTGCATGGCCTCCTCCGCCGCCGGGGTCAGCGACGCGACGTGCAGGTCCAGGCCCGTCGCCCGCTCGACGTTGGTCAGCGCCGCCTGGCTGGCCTGCGGGAACGCGGACTGCGCGAGGTAGTGCGGGACGTGCACGGCGAAGCCGACGGCGWCGTGCCCGGACTGGCCGAGGCGCAGCTCGAGCAGCGCGCTCGCGCTGGCGGGCACCTGGACGGTGCCGAACCACGAGGTGTGGTCGGCCACGAGCTCAGGACGCGTCGCGTGGGCGGTGACGGACAGCGGCCGGGTGTGCGGGATGCCCATCGGGATCCCGTGCAGACCGACCGTCAGCGGGACGTCGAAGCGCTCGACGATCTGCCGCACGGCGGCGACGTACCGCTCCCACTGGACGTCGGGCTCGACGCCGTGCAGGAGCAGGAACGGGACGCCGGCGGCGTCCTGCACCAGGTCGACCACCAGCTCGGGGTCCGCGTAGGACGACCACGTGGTCTGGTCGAACGTCATGACCGGCCGCCGCGACCGGTAGTCCAGCAGCTGGTCGACGTCGAAGGTCGCCAGTCGCGTGGTGGGCAGCTCGTCGACCAGGTGCTCCGCGGCCAGCTGGCCGGCGTTGCCTGCGTCGACGAACCCGCGCACGGCGTGCACGAGCACGGGACCGGCGCCGTTCACCGACCGCGCCTCGACCTGGGCGGCGACCTCGGGGTCGACGTCGTAGATCTCGCTCGGGTTCAGCATGGGGGTGCGCTCACTTCCGTCCGGGTTACCGGGGACAACACGCACCCGCCGTGAGTTCTTCCCGCGTCACCGGCCAGGCAGGCGCACGACCTCGACGAAGAACTCGTCGATCTGGCGGACGACCTCGATGAACCGGTCGAAGTCCACGGGCTTGGTGACGTAGGCGTTGGCGTGCAGCGAGTAGCTGCGGACCACGTCCTCCTCCGCCTCGGAGGTGGTGAGCACGACGACCGGGATCGACCGCAGGGCGTCGTCGGCCTTCAGGGCCTGCAGGACCTCGCGCCCGTCCATCTTCGGCAGGTTGAGGTCGAGCAGGACGAGGTCGGGCGTCGGGGCGTCGGCGTGCTCGCCCTCCTTGCGGAGGAACTGCAGGGCGCTCACGCCGTCGGAGACGACCGAGAGGCGGTTGCGGAGCTTGTTGTCCTCGAACGCCTCCCGGGTCATGAGCACGTCGCCCGGGTCGTCCTCCACGAGGAGGACGTCGATGATCTTGGTGCTGTTCGGCACGCGGAACTCTCTTTCAGCTGCTCACGTCGTCGGCGGCCGGCAGCGTCCAGCGGATGCTGGTCCCCTCGCCGTCGGGCTGCTCGATCCAGATGCGACCGCCGTGGAACTCGACGATCTTCTTGCACAACGAGAGACCGATCCCGGTGCCCTCGTAGACGTCCTTGGCATGCAGTCGCTGGAAGATGACGAACACCCGTTCCGCGTACTGCTGGTCGATGCCGATGCCGTTGTCTCGACACTCGAGCTCCCAGGAGTCTGCCACGCGCCGTGCGCTGACGTGGACCGAGGGAGTCCGGTGCGGGTCGCGGAACTTGATCGCGTTGCCCACCAGGTTCTGGAACAGCTGGACCAGCAGCGGCTCCTCGCCGCGGACGACTGGGAGCTCGTCGTGCGTCACCACGGCGCCCGACTCCGCGATCGCCTCACTGAGGTTGTCGACCCCGCGCGCGAGCGCGGAGGCCAGGTCCACGTCGGTGACCTCTCCCCCGACGCGCCCGACGCGCGAGAAGCCCAGCAGGTCCTGGATGAGCTGCTGCATGCGCTTGGCGCCGTCGACCGCGAACCCGATGTACTGGTCGGCACGCTCGTCCATCTGCCCGCCGTAGCGCTTCTGCAGCAGCTGGGTGAAGCTCGCGATCTTGCGCAGCGGCTCCTGCAGGTCGTGGGACGCCACGTAGGCGAACTGCTCGAGGTCGCGGTTGGACCGCCGGAGCTCCTCGGCCTGCTCGGTGAGCAGCTCGTGGGCCAGCGCGATCTCGGACCGCGACGACTCGAGCACCTGGACCTGGTCCACCAGCGCGACGCGCATCCGCTCGATGTCTCCCGCGAGCGCGGCGATCTCCCCCGGACCCACCCCGGCGACAGGGTGCGTCAGGTCGCCCGACGAGACCGCGCGGGCGTCGGCCGCCAACGAGTCCAGCGGCTCGAGGATCCAGCGCCGGAGCGTGACCCACAGAGCGATGCCGAGGGCCACCGCCGCCAGGACGAGCAGCGCCACGGTCCCCGCCCCCACCAGCGTCCAGAAGGCCAGCTCGTCGACCGCGTCGGACCGCCGGTCCCGCAGCAGGTCGATGTAGTCCTCCGCGGCGGCGCGCGCGTCGTCGAAGAGCACCCGGCCCTGCTCGATCTCGTCCGTGGTGACCGACCCGACCCCGTTGGTGCGCACCTCCTCCATCACCGGGACGGCGAACTCCTCGTTCCAGCGCCGGCCCGCGTCCGCGGCCGCCTGCGCGGCGGCGGCCAGCCGCTCGTCGCCGCTCTGCGTCTCACGCTCGGCGAGCGTGCGGAACGAGAGGTCGTCCGCCGTCGCCCGCTCGTACGGCTCGAGCGTGATGGGGTCACCGGTGAGCGCGAACCCGCGCACGGCCGTCTCCGCGTCGACCAGCTGGATGAACGCACCGTCCGCCTGGGTGATCGCCGTGAAGTACGTCTGGGTCACGGCGTCCTGGCGGTCGAAGAGCCGCAGCAGGACGAACACGGTGCCCACGAGGACGACGGCGAGGCCGATCCCGGTCGCGATGATCGCGATACGCAGGCGTCGGCGCAGCGTCGAGGGACGCCCCGCGGGCGTCGGGGCAGCGGTCACGCACGCCACCCGAGCACCACGACCGCGGCATCGTCGACGAGGTCGCCGCCGTGCAGCTGACGCACGTCGTGCAGCACGCGCTCGACGAGGTCGCCCTGCGCCGCGACGGCGACGTCCACCACGCGCAGCAGCCCGGTCTTGCCGAGGCGGTCGGACCCGTCGCCGATCGTGGCCTCGAGCACGCCGTCGGTGTAGAGCAGGATGCGCCACGACGGACCGAGCTCGAGCCTGACCGGCTCCCAGCCACCCGAGACCGGGATGCCGAGCGCGCGACCGCGGCCGTGCGTGGGCAGGAGGGTCGAGGGGGCGCCCAGCAGCAGGGGCACGGGGTGCCCGGCCAGGTAGAGGTCCACCGTCGAACGGTCCGCGGAGACGTCCAGCATCGACACCGTCGTGAAGATCTCGGGGCGCGCGCGCTCGGAGATCAGCACGCGTTCGAGCAGGCCGAGGATGTCGGCCGTGGGGATCTCCGCGAGCACCAGGGTCCGCCACGCGGTCCGCAGCGTGGCGCCCAGCGCGGCCTCGTCGGGCCCGTGCCCGCAGACGTCGCCGACGAGCGCGAGGACCGATCCGTCCGAGCGCTCGACCACGTCGTAGAAGTCGCCTCCGAGCACACCGTCGCGGCCCGCGCGGTAGCCCACCCGCACCTCGAGCCGCTGGTCGACCACGGACGGGGTGGGCAGCAGGGCGCGCTCGAGGCGGTTGACCTCCTCGGCGCGCACGAGGCTCCGGTACAGGGCGCGGTCGGTGTCCTCGAGCCGGCGCCGCTGGATCGCGTACCGCAACGACCGGCCGAGCAGCTCGCCGTCGACCTCGCCCTTGACCAGGTAGTCCTGGGCACCCGCGGCCACCGCCTGGAGCCCGATGTCCGAGCCGGCGAGCCCGGTGAGCACCACGACGGCCGGCGCACCGGCGGCGAGCAGGCGCTCGAGCGCACCGATGCCCATGGCGTCCGGCAGGCCGAGGTCCAGGAGCACGAGGTCCACGTGCAGGTTGTCGATGGCCTGGTCCAGGGTGCGGACCCACGACAGAGCGACGTCCAGTCCCGCGTCCGCGAGGTGCTCGCGGACCAGGATCGCGTCGCCCTCGTCGTCCTCCACCAGCAGCAGGCGGATCGGTGCGGGGGCCACCGCGGTGGCGCGACGTGTGTCGTCGGCCGCCGTGCGTGCGTCGCTCAACGGGCCTCTCCTCCCGACTGTTCACCCGCCAGTTCTCGACAGGTCACCCGAAGCGTAGGGTGCGCGTCCCGGTGCTGCTCGCCATCTCACCCGCTCCTGACGGGGGCCCACCCGGTCGGGCGTGTGCGAGAGGGCTGCGGACGTCGGATAATGGACGGCCGCTCCGTGCCCTGCGTCGTGCCTCGACGCTCGCTGGGGCGGCGCGTACGCACGGCCGGGGGCACCCGGCGGAACGGAGATCGCCCAGGTGGCAGGCATGGACAACGAGCTGGCGGTCGAGCAGCGAGTCGTCGACCAGCTGTACGGCCGGCTCGACGACCTCCGCGCGCAGACACGGGCCAGGCTGGCCGACGTGCGCCGGGAGGGCCCCTCGGGCTCCCCGCAGAACCGCAGCGAGCGGGACGCGTTCGCCACGCTCTACGAGGACCGGATCGCCCAGCTCGAGGCTGTGGAGGAGCGTCTCGTCTTCGGTCGGCTCGACCTCGACGACGACACCCGCCGCTACATCGGCCGGCTCGGCCTCACGGACACGGAGCAGACCCAGCTCCTCACCGACTGGCGCGCCCCGGCCGCGCAGGCCTTCTACCGGGCCACCGCCGCGCACCCCGACGGCGTCGTCCGCCGTCGCCACGTGGTCACCCGCGGGCGCAGCGTGACCAGCGTCGAGGACGAGGTCCTCGACCTGGACCTGCTGACGGACGACTCCGGGGCGCGCCTGAGCGGGCTCTCCGGGGAGGGTGCGCTGCTGGCCGGCCTCGCCGCGGGCCGCACCGGCCGGATGGGTGACATCGTCGCCACGATCCAGGGCGAGCAGGACGCGATCATCCGCTCCGAGCTGGGTGGCGCGCTCGTCGTGCAGGGTGGGCCGGGCACGGGCAAGACAGCCGTCGCGCTGCACCGCGCCGCCTACCTGCTGTACGCGCACCGGCGCATGCTCGAGCGCTCGGGTGTCCTGCTCGTCGGGCCCAGTCGCACGTTCCTGCGGTACATCGACCAGGTGCTCCCCTCGCTCGGCGAGACCGGTGTCGTCACGACGACCATCGCGGAGCTGTACCCCGGCATCCAGGCGACGGCGACGGAGGACGAGGCTGTCGCCGAGCTGAAGGGCCGTGCCCTGTGGGCGCAGGTCGTCGCCCGGGCGGTGCGTGACCGGGAGCGGATCCCCGCGCAGCCTGTGCACGTCCGCGTCGACGGCCACGACCTGGTCATCCGGCCGAACGAGATCGCGTCGGCCATGGCGCGCGCCAGGCGCAACCACAAGCCGCACAACCAGGCGCGCGTCTCGTTCGTGCGCGACATGCTCGGTCGGCTCGCCGAGCAGTACGTGCTCCAGCTCGGCCAGGAGGTGCCGTCCGACGAGCGAGGCGAGATCGTCGAGGAACTGCGGACCACGCGCGAGATCCGGGTCGCCCTCAACCTGGCCTGGATGCCCGTCACCCCCCAGAAGCTCGTCTCGGACCTCTGGTCGAAGCCGCATCGGCTCGCCTCCGCGGCCCCCCAGCTCACCGAGCGCGAGCGCGCGATGCTCGTGCGCGACCCGGACGCGCCCTGGACCCCCGCAGACGTGCCGATCCTGGACGAGGCGGCGGAGCTGCTCGGCGAGGACGACCAGGCCGCCCGTGCCGAGGCCCGCGCCGCCGCGGACCGGCGCACCTCGGAGCTCGCCTACGCCCGCCAGGTGCTGGAGTCCACGGGCAGCGCCGGGATGGTCTCCGCGGAGATGCTCGCCGACAGGTTCGCGACGACGGGCCCGACGCTCACCACCGCCGAGCGCGCAGCGGCCGACCGGTCGTGGACCTACGGGCACGTCGTGGTCGACGAGGCGCAGGAGCTCTCCGCGATGGCGTGGCGGTCCCTGCTGCGCCGGGTCCCGACGAGGTCGCTGACCATCGTCGGTGACGTCGCGCAGACCACCGCGACCGCGGGCGCCCGCAGCTGGGCGGCGCAGCTGGACCCCGTGCTGCGCTCGTCGTGGCGGATGAACGAGCTCACGGTCAACTACCGGACCCCGGCGGAGGTCGCCGACACCGCGCGGCGGGTGGCCGTCGCGGCACA
The DNA here is from genome assembly GCF_056402235.1 of Cellulomonas sp. P4_B5_2. Lineage (NCBI taxonomy): Bacteria > Bacillati > Actinomycetota > Actinomycetes > Micrococcales > Cellulomonadaceae > Cellulomonas > Cellulomonas sp. P4_B5_2. The sequence continues at coordinate 11,139 of NZ_JBFUHU010000117.1, read as the reverse complement.
CCTGCCCGTGAGCGCGCTGACGTCCGCCCGCGAGGTCGACGACTCCCTGGTCGTCGAACGGACGGCTGACGTCGTGGCCGCCGTGGCCGAGCGGACCGAGAAGCTCGTCGCCGAGGTCACCGACTCCTCGGGCGCCGGGCGGATCGCCGTGATCGCGGTGGACGGGCGCATTGCCGCCATCGGCGACGCCCTGCGCGCGGCGGGGCTGCGGCCGGCACTCGGGACCGGCACGAGCGCGGCCGACCTCGACGCCCCGCTCGTCGTGCTCAGCCCGCGGGAGGCCAAGGGCCTGGAGTTCGACGTCGTCGTGCTCGTCGAGCCGGCCGAGGTGATCGAGGCGAGCGCGGGCGACCTGTACGTCGCGATGACCCGGCCGACCCGCGCGCTGCACGTGCTGCACGACCGGCCGCTCCCCCGCGGTTGGGTCTCCGAGGGCTGACCGGCCGTCTCACGCGTGTCCGAGGGCCGGACCGCTGTGGGCCCCGGCGGCTGTGAGGCGCACCATAGGGGCGTGCTGAAGGCCCTGCTGCTCGAGAACCTCCACCCCCAGGCTCGCTCGATCCTCGAGACGGCCGGCTTCGACGTGACGACCCGCACCGGGGCGCTCGACGAGGCCGAGCTCGTCGAGGCGCTCGACGGCGTCCACCTGCTGGGCATCCGCTCCAAGACGCACGTCACCGCGGAGGTGCTCGCGCAGTCTCCGTCGCTGGTCGCCATCGGGGCGTACTGCATCGGGACCAACCAGATCGACCTGGCCGAGGCAGCCTCGCGCGGCGTCGCGACGTTCAACGCGCCGTTCTCCAACACGCGTTCCGTCGTGGAGATCGCGATCGCGGACATCATCTCGCTGACCCGTCGGCAGACCGAGCTCGACCGCGCCATGCACGACGGCATCTGGAACAAGTCGGCCACCGGTGCGCACGAGATCCGCGGCCGCACGCTCGGCATCATCGGCTACGGCAACATCGGCACGCAGCTGTCGGTGCTGGCGGAGAACCTCGGCATGTCGGTCGTGTTCTACGACACCGCCGAGAAGCTCGCGCTGGGCAACGCGCGCCGGATGCACACGCTCGACGAGCTGCTCGAGGCCTCGGACATCGTGACCCTGCACGTCGACGGCCGCAGCGGTAACGCGGGGCTGTTCGGCGCCAAGCAGCTCGCGCAGATGCGGCCCGGCGCCGTGTTCCTCAACCTCTCGCGCGGGTTCGTCGTCGACTACGCCGCCCTGCGCGACGCGATCGTCTCGGGACACGTGGCCGGTGCGGCCGTCGACGTGTTCCCGGTGGAGCCCAAGCGCAAGGGTGACCCCTTCGAGTCCGAGCTGCGGGGGCTGCCCAACGTCATCCTCACGCCGCACACCGGCGGGTCCACCGAGGAGGCGCAGGAGGCCATCGGCCAGTTCGTGTCCAACAAGGTGCGCGACTACCTGGCCACGGGGTCGACCACGCTGAGCGTCAACCTGCCGAACCTCGCGCTCGAGCAGCAGCCCGGCGTGCACCGTCTCGCGTACCTGCACCGCAACGTCCCGGGTGTGCTGGCCGCGGTCAACGCGACCCTCGCCGAGCACGGGGTGAACATCGAGGGCCAGCTCCTCGCCACCCGCGGCGAGCTGGGCTACGTGGTCACCGACGCCGGAGCGCGCGTCGAGGACGCCGTGATCGAGGCCCCCCCCCCTTCTGCGTCCCGTGCTACGCCGAGCCGGACTTGCGCTGGAAGCGTCGCTGCGACGGTCCGGCGGTCTCCGAGCCGTGCACCTGTCCGGTGTTGGCCGAGCCGTCCGCGGTGCGGTGCTGGTTCGTCTTCTTACGCTCCAGCGCCTCGCGGAACTTCGCCTTCGTGTCGTCGGTCACCGCCGCCTCCGTGGTCGCCTTGTCGTCGTCCTTGGCCATGGGCGTCTCCTTACGATGCTCCGTGTCGGCGGACGTCTGCGCCCGCGACCTGCACAGCCTTGCCGACTCGGGCGCGCGGCGCCACCTCTTCTCACGCCCGGTAGCGTCGCCCTCGTGAGCGCACCAGGTTCCGGCCCGCCCCACCGCCGCGCCGGCGGCCTGTCGTGGCCGACCGTGTCGCTCGGTCTCTGGCAGAACTTCGGCGCGACGACGCCCTTCGAGGACCAGCGCCGCCTCGTCCTGCACGCCGTCGACCGTGGCGTCGTGCACCTGGACCTCGCGAACAACTACGGCCCGCCGCCTTTCGCCGCCGAGGAGTCCGTCGGCCGACTCCTGGCCCGTGACCTGCGAGGGCGTCGCGACGAGTTGCTCGTCACGACGAAGGCCGGATACCGCGCGTGGCCCGGGCCGTACGGCGAGCACGGATCGGCGAAGTACCTGCGCGCCTCCCTGGACGAGTCGCTGCGCCGGCTCGGGCTCGAGAGCGTCGACGTGTTCTACAGCCACCGGTTCGACCCCGCGACGCCGCTCGAGGAGACGCTCGGCGCCCTCGACCGAGCCGTCCGAGCGGGCAAGGCGCGCCACGCCGGGATCTCGTCGTACTCGGCGGACCGCACGGTCGAGGCCCTCGAGGTCGCGCGCACGCTCGGCCTGCGCCTCGCCGTGCACCAGCCCGCCTACTCGCTGCTCAACCGGTGGGTGGAGCAGCCCGGCCAGGACGGCCGGTCCCTGCTCGACGTCGCCGGGGACGCGGGCATGGCCGTCGTCGCGTTCTCCCCGCTCGCGCAGGGGATGCTCAGCTCGCGCTACCTGCACGGCGTCCCGGCCGACTCGCGGGCCGCGCGCGGAGGGCCGCTGCGCACCGAGTGGCTGACCGACGAGGCGCTCGACCACGTGCGGGCGCTYGACGCGATCGCCCGCGCCGGCGGCCGGACGCTGCCCCAGCTGGCGCTCGCGTGGGTGCTGCGTGACCCACGCGTCTCGTCCGTGCTGGTCGGCGCCCGCACCACCGCGCAGCTGGACGAGAACCTCGCGGCCGTGGCGCTGCCGCCACTCACCGCCGACGAGCTCGCCGCGGTCGAGCCGCACGCCGTCGACGCCGGGATCAACCTCTGGGGCGTGCGCTCGAGCGACCGCTGACTCAGCCGCCCACGGGCAGGTGCGCGGCCCACCAGCGCAGCACGTGCTCGAACCGCACCTGCCGGTGGCGGGGGTTCCCCGAGCGTGTGAGCTCGTGCCCCTCGCCCGGGAAGAGCAGCAGCTCCGCCTCGACTCCCCGCCGCTTCAGCTCGACGAACCAGCGCTGGCCCTGCTCGACCGGGCACCGCCAGTCCTGCTCCGAGTGGATGACCAGCGTCGGCGTGCGCACCCGTCCCACGTGCGCCATCGGCGACTGGGCCGCCAGCGCCGTCGCGCCCTCCCCGTCGGCGTCGTCCCCGAGGTACTCCAGACCGAAGAACCAGCCGATGTCGCTCGACCCGACGAAGCTCACCGGGTCGAGGAACCCGCGCTCGACGATCGCCGCCACGAACCGGTCCGTGCGCGTGGTCAGCCAGGCGGTGAGGTATCCCCCGTACGAGCCACCCATGACACCCACGCGCTCCCCGTCCAGCGCAGGGTCCACCATGGCGGCACCCAGCAGGGCGAGCACGTCGTCCGTGTCCACCGTCCCGAACCCGTGCCGGATGGCGAGCCCGTGCTCCCGTCCGTAGCCCGACGACCCGCGCGGGTTCCCGAGCACGACCGCGTAGCCGGCCTCCGCCAGCACCTGCACCTCGTCGAAGAGCGCGTGCGTGTACTGCGCGAACGGGCCGCCGTGGATCATCAGGATCGTCGGGTGCGGTCCGGCGCCGTAGCGACCCTCGTCCGGAGTCACCACCCAGCCGTGCACCGCGTAGCCGTCGGGGGCCGTCGCCTCCAGCTCGGTCGGCACCCGGACTCGGCCGGTCGAGCGCAGCGAGGCACCGAGGTCCGTGCGCGACCGGGTCGCACCCGAGGCTGTGTCGACGAGAAGCACCTCGCCCGACGACTCCGGGGTCGCTGCGGTGACGGCGACGCGTCCGGTGCCCGCCGCCACGGCAGCACCGCCGACCACCTTCGTCCCGCCGACCACCGTCGCCTGCGTGCCGTCGGGCGCCACCCGGACCAGGTGCGCGGCACCGCGGCGCTCGACCACCACCAGCGGATCGCCGTCGAGCTCCACGACGACGCCGGCGAGCTGGTCCCGGTCCGGATCCGTGAGCCGCACGACCCCACCACCGGCGACGTCGCCGTCCAGCGGCAGGCGGAACAGGCCGACCTGCGCGGCGACGAAGTCGCGGCCCGCAGGGCCGAGGTCGCTGGCCAGCAGCCAGAGGCAGGAACCGTCCGAGGAGGGCAGGACGGCGTCGACGCCGAGGACGCTCCCCGCGTCCGCGTCCGTGAGCGGCACCGGTGCCACCGGATCCCCGTCCGGGGAGGCGTCGATGCGCACCACGTCGCTGCGCAGGTCCGCCTCGCGCGACGCGTGCCGGGACGAGACGCCCACGAGAGCCTCACCCGAGGGCAGCCACCGCACGCCGGCGACACCGATGTCGCCGGAGGTCAGAGGCACCGGGTCGGGCACGGTCGCCGGTCGCTCGCCGTCGGCGGGCACGTCGACCACGAACGCGTGCTGGGGGCGGTCGCGGAAGAACCCGATCCCGTCGGAGCGGTACTTCAGCTCCGTGATGTGCCGCGGGTCCTCGGAGCCCGGCTTGCCGTCAGGCTCGTACCGCCCCTCCTCGGGCACGCGTGCCAGGTAGGCGATCCGCGTGCCGTCGGGCGAGAAGCGCGGCTCGGAGGCGCCCAGAGGCGCGTCGGTCAGCCGGATCGGTTCTCCCCCGGCGGCCTCGACCACATGCACCTGCGGCTTGCCCTCAGGCTCGGCACGGACGAAGGCGACCCACCGACCGTCCGGGCTGACGTCCGGCGACGTGTCGCGGTGCCCGCGGGTGAGCGGACGGGGCGGGCTGTCGCCGTCGAGGTCGACGGACCAGAGGTGCCCGACGTACTCGTCGGCGGTCAGGTCCGGTCGGACGACCGAGACGACGGCGCGGGAACCGTCCGGAAGGATGGCGGGGGCACCGGGGACGTGGAGGAGCTCGAGATCGGTAGGAAGCACCCGACGAACCTACGTGGTGTCACCGACAGACGAGGATGCAGCGGGCGGCGTGCCGCTCAGCTGGTCCGGACGTCCTCGCCCGAGGGCTCGACCGGCTCGTCGGCGTCGCCGTCGGTCTCGGACTCGTGCTCCGCGCGCAGGACCGTGATCGCCGCCTCGAAGTCCTCCAGGGAGTCGAACGCCTGGTAGACGCTGGCGAAGCGCAGGTAGGCCACCTCGTCCAGCTCACGGAGCGGGCCGAGGATGGCGAGCCCGATCTCGTACGCGTCGATCTCGGCCGAGCCGGCGCTGCGCAGCGTCTCCTCGACCTTCTGCGCGAGCAGGGCGAGGTCGTCCTCGCTCACCGGGCGGCCCTGGCAGGCCTTGCGGACCCCGCCGGCGATCTTCTCGCGGCTGAAGGGCTCGGTGGCCCCGGAGCGCTTCACGACCGAGAGGCTGGCGGTCTCGACCGTGGTGAACCTGCGGTTGCAGTGGGGGCACTGGCGGCGCCGCCGGATGGTCGACCCGTCGTCCGACGTCCGCGAGTCGACGACCCGCGAGTCCGGGTGGCGGCAGAACGGACAGTGCACCGTGATCCCCTTCGAGCCTGACGCGTGGCGGCCGGGCGACTGCCGGCGGCGATCGCGTCGTGAACGCCTGCGTGACGCTAGGCCACGCGTCCCGGCGTCGCAAGATCGGTGCCGGGCACGCCGCGAGCGTAGTGCCGATGCGGCTGAGCGCGGGGATGCGCGAGGGGGGTCATCCACGGATGACCCCCCTCGTGGGGACGCGCCGTGCCGAGCGTGGCACCAGCGCGTCCGGCCTGCGAGCGTCTGCGCCTGACGGTGAACTTCCCCTCCGCCGCCGGGCGCCGAGCGCGCTCGCCGTCGCTCAGTCGGCCGGKAGCACGATGACCTGACCGGCCATCAGTCCGGCGTCCGGGAGCTCGTTGAGGCGGACGAGATCGAACACCACGTCGCGCACGTCCTGCGTGGGCGCCGCGATGGACTCCGCGATCTGCCAGAGCGTCTCCCCGGGCGCCACGACGTGGCGCACGACCTCCTGCGCCCCCGTGGGACCGTCGGCCGCCGCCTGCGTGCCGAGCAGGGTGATCGCCGCGATGACCACGGCGGCGAGCGCCCACAGGACGGCCCGTCCCCGCGTGGTCAACCGGAGGTGGGACGCCGACGGCACCGCGGCACGCGCGACGCGGGCAGTCGCCACGCGGCGGCTCGCCCCGTGTCCGGGCACCCGAGCCGGCACCAGGTTCGGCATCGCCGGTCCCATCACCATCGCGCTCATCACGTCTCTCGTTCCTGCTCGGCCCGGTCTCCCGGGGTACTGCCTCGGTCGATCTCGCCCGTCGAACGCCTGTTCGTCGAACGCTTGTACGATGTCTACCAGCATCCGGCGACACTGTCGAGACACGATCGAACAGATGTTTGATCTTCGGTCCCGACATCCCTAGGCTGGCGGTGCAGCACAAGCGGACCACGAGGCACTGACACGCACGCCGGGACCACCCGTCGTCGCAGGTCAGGACACCGCGACCGTGAGCTGGACGAGGCGGAGAAGGCTGAGCGTGCTGCGAGGCGGCCGCCGGACGGAGGAGGAGCGCAGTGACGGACTCACGGGACACGTCCCAGCCCGAGAAGGACCTGGCGACGATCCACACGCTCCCGGACGGGGCGCCCGGACCGGACGGTCTCACCGCGCGCCAGCGGCTCGTGCTCGACACCATCCGGTCGTCGGTCGAGTCCCGCGGCTACCCCCCGAGCATGCGCGAGATCGGGGAGGCCGTCGGCCTCACCAGCCCGTCCAGCGTGAAGCACCAGCTCATGGCCCTCGAGCGCAAGGGCTACCTGCGACGGGACCCCAACCGCCCGCGGGCCATCGAGGTCGTGCACGCGGACGACTCGCGGGGCGTCGGCACCTGGACGGCACCGGACGGCAGCCGCTCGAGCTTCCCCGACCAGGGCGACGGCGAGCGCCTGCCCGCCCCGTCCTACGTACCGGTGGTCGGCCGGATCGCGGCCGGCGGGCCGATCCTCGCCGAGCAGGTGGTGGAGGACGTGTTCCCGCTCCCCCGCCAGCTCGTCGGCGACGGCGACCTCTTCCTGCTCAAGGTCGTCGGCGACTCCATGATCGACGCCGCCATCTGCGACGGCGACTGGGTCGTGGTGCGCCGTCAGCCCGTGGCGGAGAACGGCGAGATCGTGGCCGCCATGATCGACGGCGAGGCCACGGTCAAGACCCTCAAGCGCATCGACGGCCACGTCTGGCTCATGCCGCACAACCCCGCCTACTCCCCGATCCCGGGCGACGAGTCGACGATCCTCGGCCCCCCCCCCCGACGCGCGTGCGGGTATCGGGTGGCGCCGGTCAGAAGCCGAACTGGCGGGCGACGGAGCGCACCGCGTCCGCCGAGCTGCGCAGCCCCGCGAGCTCCTCGTCGGAGAGCGGGACCGGGAGTCGCTCGCCGACACCGTTCGCACCGACGATCGCCGGCACCGACAGGCACACGTCGCTGATCCCGTAGTAGTCGTCGAGCAGCGACGAGACGGGCAGCACCCGGCCCTCGTCCTTCACGATCGCCTCGATGATCCGCGAGCCCGCCAGGGCGACCGCGTAGTTCGTCGCACCCTTGCCCTCGATGATCCGGTACGCGGACTCGACGACCTCCCGGGCGATCCCGTCGCGGACCTCGGCGGTGAGCGGTCCGCTGCCCCCCGTGCCCGTCCACTCGAGCAACGGGACGGACCCGATGCTCGCGGACCCCCAGAGCGGCAGCTCGGTGTCCCCGTGCTCCCCGGCGATGTACGCGTGCACGTTCTGCACCGCGACACCGGTGTGCTGGGCGATGAGGTACCGCAGCCGCGACGAGTCCAGGACGGTGCCGGACCCGAACAGCTGCGACGGTGGCAGGCCCGAGATCTGCAGCGCGGCGTACGTGACCACGTCGACGGGGTTCGTGACCATGACGTAGACCGCGTCGGGCGCCACCTCGACGACCGCCGGCAGGACCTTGCGGACGAGCCCGATGGTCGCCTCCGCGAGGTCCAGCCGCGTCTGGCCGGGCTTCTGCTTGGCGCCCGCCGTGAACATCACCACGTCCGCGTCCGCGCACACCGCGAGGTCGTCGGACCCGACCACCTGCGCCATGGGCATGAACTGGATCCCGTGGCCGAGGTCGAGGGCCTCCGCCTCGGCCTTCGCGGCGTTGATGTCGTACAGCGCGACGGAGCGAGCGGCCCCCCGCATCAACGCGGCGTAGGCCATCGTCGACCCGACGGCACCGGCTCCCACGATCGCGAGCTTCGACGTACGGCGGCCGCTCCGGGACGGGGCCATGCCGACGTCTTCCATGTCCAGGCTCTCGGTCATCTCACACACCTCTGGGTCGGGGACGGGTCGAGGCTAGCCGGACGTGGMGAGCCGCCGCAGCGCCGAGATGGCCACCGAACGGTCCGTCGTCCGCCAGAAGTCGGGCAGCGAGCGCGTCAGGAAGCTGCCGTAGCCCGCGGTCGCCAGCCGGGGGTCGAGCACGGCGACCACCCCCCGGTCCTCGCTGGTGCGGATCAGGCGGCCGGCGCCCTGGGCCAGGAGCAGCGCGGCGTGCGTGGCGGAGACGGCCAGGAAGCCGTTCCCGCCGGCCTTCTCGATCGCGTCGGACCGTGCGGAGCTGACGGGGTCGTCCGGGCGCGGGAACGGGATGCGGTCRATGATCACCAGCCGGCACGTCGCTCCGGGGACGTCGACGCCCTGCCAGAGCGACAGGGTGCCGAACAGGCAGGTCGCCTCGTCGGCGATGAACTGGGACACCAGCGTGGGCAGCTGGTCGTCGCCCTGGACGAGGATCGGGACGTCCAGGCGCTCGCGCATCGCGGCCGCAGCCGCGTTCGCCGCGCGACGCGAGGAGAAGAGCCCGAGCGTGCGCCCCCCGGCGGCCGTGACCAGGTCGGCGATCTCGTCGAGCTGGGCGTCGGTGGCGGGCTCGCGGCCGGGCTTGGGCRGGTGCCGTGCGAGGTAGAGGATCCCCTGCCTCGGGTAGTCGAACGGGCTGCCGACGTCGAGCCCGCGCCACGGCGCGCTGGACGGCGCGGGCGTCGGCTCCCCGGCCAGCGACGTGGGACCGACGGGCTCGGCGTCCGGTCGGACCTCGAGCCCCACGGCACGGGCGATGGGGTCGAACGAGCCGCCCAGCTCCAGGGTCGCGGACGTGAGCACGCCCGACCGGCCCGCCAGGAGGTGCGTCCGGATCAGCCCGTTGACGGCCAGCGGCGCCGCGTAGAGCCGGGTGAGCATGCCGCCACGGCGGTCCTCCGTCCGGGCGCACCACAGGACCGTGTGGCGGTTGTCCTCGGGGTCGGCGGCCATGCGGTCGGCCACCTCGTGCAGGGCGAGCATGGTCGCCTGGGCCATCTTGCGGCCGCCCTCCGGCGGCGCGTTCGGCCCGGTCTCGGGCTTGAGCACGCTGAGCAGGGCGCGTGTGGAGTCGCGGACGCTGGCCACCGCGTCACGGGCGGCAGGCGGCAGGCCGTCGCGGAACCGGGCCTCGGGCAGGCCGACGAGCACCGTGGCGAGCGCCTGGCTGGCGGAGTCGAGGTCGGTCGTCGGGACGCCCCCGTGCCGGCGGGCCAGGCGCGCCGCGTGCTCGATGGTCGCGACGGACAGCTCGGAGGTCGACTGGGCGGTCACCCGGTCGGTGAGCTCGTGGGCCTCGTCGACGATCAGCACCTGGTGCTCGGGCAGGACACCGGGCGATCCCGAGGCCGCGATCCCGAGCATCGCGTGGTTGGTGACGACGACGTCGGCCTCCCGTGAGGCGGCCTTCGCCTTCTCGGGGAAGCACTCGGCGAGCATCGGGCACTTGCCGCCGAGGCACTCCAGCGAGGTCACCGAGACCTGCCGCCACGCCTGTGCCGTCACACCCGGCACGAGGTCGTCACGGTCGCCCGTGCCGGTCTCGTCGGCCCACTCCCGCAGCCGGAGCACCTGCTCGCCGAGGCTCTCGGTCGGCCCGGTGACACCCTTGCGAGCGGGGGCCGGGTGCTCGGCCGCGCCCGCGTGCTCACCGAGGTCGAACAGCGTGCCGGTGTCGTCGTCGGGATACCCGCCCGCGACCTTGTGCACGCAGAGGTAGTTGTGCCAGCCCTTGAGCAGCGCGATCGACGCGGGGCGCGGCAGGTGGGGCTCGAGCGCCGTGGCGACGAGCGGCAGGTCGCGCGTGATGATCTGCCGCTGCAGCGCCAGCGTGGCGGTCGAGACCACCACGTGCTCGTTCTCCAGGACCGCGTGCCGCAGTGCCGGGACCAGGTAACCGAGGGACTTTCCCGTGCCGGTGCCGGCCTGCACCAGCAGGTGCTCGCCCTTCTCGATGGTCTCCGCCACGGCGACCGCCATCTGGTGCTGGCCGTCGCGTCGGACGCCGCCGAGCGCCTCGACCGCGAGGTCGAGGAGCTTCTCGACGGAGGGGTCGGCGTCTGGCACCGCGTCAGCCTAGTGGCGACCGCCGACGTTCAGAGACGGCTCATCGCCGTGGCTGTGCCGCAGCCTCCAGCTCCGCAGCGAGGCCGGCGTCGACCCGTGCGCGGATGGCCGTGCCCTCGCCGGTGTGATCCTCGGCCTGGATGTCGCCGTGCTCGTGCACCCGGCTGATCAGGTCGCCACGGTGGTACGGGACGACCAGGTCGACCGAGACGCCGGGGCGCGGGAGCTGGTCGGCGATCAGCGCCTGGAGCTCGTCGATGCCCTCGCCGCTGTGGGCGGAGACCACGATCGAGTGCACCTCGCGCGAGCGCAGGCGGGCGATCGCCTCGGGGGTGGCCACGTCCGCCTTGTTCAGCACGATGATCTCGGGCACGTCCATGGCACCGGGGATGTCCGCGAAGACGTGGCGCACGGCGGCGATCTGGCCCTCGGGGTCCGGGTGGGACGCGTCCACGACGTGCAGGATCAGGTCGGCGTCGGCGACCTCCTCCAGCGTGGAGCGGAAGGCCTCGACCAGCTGGTGCGGCAGCGCGCGGACGAAGCCCACGGTGTCCGCCAGCGTGTAGATCCGGCCGTCGACGGTCTCGGCCCGGCGGACCGTCGGGTCCAGCGTCGCGAACAGGGCGTTCTCCACGAGTA
>NZ_JBFUHU010000116.1:0-10867 GCF_056402235.1 Cellulomonas sp. P4_B5_2 | reverse complement strand
GCGCTACGCCACGAGCCCGGAGCACGTGCCCGGGATGGACACCGCCGAGCTCCGCCGCCGATACCTGGTCCAGGACCTGTTCGTCCCGGGTGAGGTGAAGGCCGTCTACACCCACCACGACCGGATCGTGCTCGCGGGCATCAGCCCCGTCGGCACCGCGCTCGAGCTGGGCTCCTTCCCGGAGATCCGCTCCGACCACTTCTTCGACCACCGCGAGGCGGGCGTCGTCAACGTCGGCGGCACCGGGACCATCTCGGTGGACGGAACGAAGCACGAGCTGACCAAGGGCTCCTGCCTGTACATCGGCCGCGGTGCGCAGGTCGTGTCGTTCGAGTCGACGGACGTGGACGGGGACGAGGGTCCGGCGGGCTTCTACCTGATCTCGGCGCCGGCCCACACCGCCTACCCCACGACGCTCGTCGAGGCCGGCCAGGGCACCCAGCGCGAGCTCGGCGACCCCCTCACCTCGAACCGCCGCACACTGAACCAGTACATCCACGAGCAGGGCGTCCGCAGCTGCCAGGTGGTCATGGGCGTCACCCGGCTGCACCCCGGCAGCATGTGGAACACGCTGCCGGCGCACACGCACGACCGCCGGACCGAGTGCTACCTGTACTTCGACCTCCCGTCCGACGCGCGCGTCATCCACCTCATGGGCGAACCGACCGAGAGCCGGCACGTCGTGGTCGGCGACCGCGAGGCCGTGATCTCCCCGAGCTGGTCCGTGCACTCGGGCGTCGGCTCCGCGAGCTACTCGTTCGTCTGGGCCATGGCCGGGGAGAACCAGTCGTTCGACGACATGGACGGCTTCCCCATCACCGACCTGCGCTGACCCCACGCACGACGACCGACGACGAAGGAGAGACGGAACGTGACGACGACGACCGGGACCAGGACGAGTGCAGGGGCGAGCGCGAGCGAGAAGACGCTGCTCGTGCTGGAGGCGGCACTCACGCACTCGCGGTTCACCGAGGTGGTGCAGGCCACCGGGCTGGCGAAGGCGACGACGCACCGGATCCTCAGCACGCTCGCGGACCGGCAGTTCATCGCCGTCGCGGCGGACGGCAGCTACCTGCCCGGCCCGAAGATCCTGTCCCTCGCCGGCCGGGCGCTCTCCCGCATCGACATCTCGGCGATCGCCCGCCCGTTCGTCGACGACCTGGTGGCGGCGACGCAGTGCACCGTGCACCTCGGTGCGGTCAACGGCGACGAGATCGTCTACCTGATCCGCGCCGACCCCGACAAGCCGTACGTGATGCCCTCGCGGGTGGGCCTCGCCGTCCCGATGCACTCGACGGGCGTCGGCAAGGTCGTGCTCGCCGACCGGTCCGACGAGGAGCTCGCCCGGTTCTCCGCCCGAGCCGGCCTGCCTGCCCGCACGCCGCACACGATCACCACGCTCGCGGCCCTGCAGGTCGAGATCGACGCGGTCCGCCGCGCCGGCTACGCCCTCGACCGCGAGGAGAACGTCCCGGGCCTCGGCTGCGTCGCGGCACCCGTCCGCGACCACACCGGACGGGTCGGGTACGGCGTGAGCATCTCGACCTTGCTGCTCGAGCACACGCTCGAGCAGATCGAGGACATGGCGGCGATGGCCACCGACACGGCCACGAAGATCTCCGCGGCACTCGGCCACCAGCCCGTCTCGCACTCTCCCACACCCCAAGGAGCCCGACCCCTATGACGATCGCCAGCTACACGGAGAGCCTGTTCAGCCTCGAGGGGAAGGTCGCCGTCGTGACCGGCGGCAGCCAGGGCATCGGGCTCGCGATCGTCGAGACGCTGGCGCGAGCGGGCGCCGACATCGTCGCGGTCAGCTACGACCTGCCCGAGGGCGCGAGCGCGGCCCGGACCGTGGTCGAGGGACTCGGCCGCACGTTCACCCCGCTGAAGGCCGACTTCTYGGTGCGCGAACAGGTCACCGCGCTCGCCGCGGACCTGGCCGGTCGGGACGTCGACGTCCTGGTCAACAACGGCGGGACCATCCGCCGGGCTCCGGCAGCGGAGCACACGGACGAGGACTTCGACTACGTGGTCGACGTGAACCTGCGCTCGACGTTCATCCTGTCCCGCGAGGTCGGTCGATCGATGATCGCGCGCGGCGGCGGCAAGATCGTCAACACCGCGTCGCTGCTGAGCTTCCAGGGCGGCGTGAACGTGCCCGGCTACACGTCCTCCAAGTCGGCGGTCGCCGGCCTGACCAAGGCCCTGGCCAACGAGTGGGCGCCCCTGGGCGTCAACGTCAACGCGGTCGCCCCCGGGTACGTCGCCACCGCCAACACCACGGACCTGCGCGCGGACGCCGAGCGCAGCAAGGCGATCCTCGACCGCATCCCGGCCGGACGCTGGGCGGAGGCGGCCGACATCGCCGGTGCGGTCCTGTTCCTGTGCTCCCGCGCCGCGGACTACGTCCACGGCATCACGCTGCCCGTCGACGGTGGATGGCTCGCCCGATGACGGTCACCGACGCCCGCGTCGTCATCACCGAGTGCGACCACGACTCGTTCGCGGCCGAGCACGAGATCGCCGACGCGGCGGGTGCCGAGCTGGTCCTCACGCAGTCGCGGACGTCCGCCGAGCTGGTCGCTCACGCGGCAGAGGCCGACGCCATCCTCGTGCAGTACGCGCAGATCACCGCCGAGGTCATGGACGCGCTGCCCCGGCTGCGCGTCGTCGGCCGCTACGGCGTGGGGGTCGACTCCGTCGACGTCGCCGCCGCCACCGCGCGCGGGATCGCCGTGTGCAACGTGCCCGACTACGGCACCGAGTCGGTCTCCGACCACGCGATCGGCCTGGCACTCGCGGCCGCCCGTGGCATCCCGCGGCTGGACCGCGGGCTGCGTGCCGGCTCGTTCGACCTGCCGGCGGTCCGTCCGCTCTTCCAGACCCGCGGGCGGGTGTTCGGGGTCATCGGGATGGGCCTGATCGGCACGGCCACGGCGCGCAAGGCGGCCGGTCTCGGCTACGAGGTGATCGGCTACGACATCGCCGCCGCACCGGGCGCCGAGTCGTTCCACGGCTTCGCCTCCGTCGGCCTGGACGAGCTCCTCGCACGTGCACAGGTCATCTCGTTGCACACCCCGCTCACGGACCTCACCCGCCACCTGATCGGCGCCGCGCAGCTGGCGCGGATGCGGTCGGACGCGATCCTGGTGAACACCAGCCGCGGGGGCGTCGTCGACGTCGACGCGCTGGTCGAGGCCCTGCGCACGGGATCGATCCTCGGTGCGGCGATCGACGTGCACGAGACCGAGCCGCTCCCGCCGGGGCACCCGCTCACCACGTTCGACTCGGTGGTGCTCACCCCGCACCTGGCCTGGTACACGGAGGAGTCGTACGACGAGCTCAAGCGCCGCACGATCGCCAACGCGCTCGACGTCTGCGCCGGCCGCGCACCCCGCGACATCGTCAACCCCGAGGTCCTCGGAGCCCCCGGCCGCAACAGCGCGTGCGGGGTGGCGGCATGATCCCGGCGACGATGACCGCGGCCCGCTGGCTCGCGGCCGACTCGGTCGAGGTCACGCAGGTGCCGGTCCCCGAGGTGCCCGAGGGTTGGGCGCTGGTGAGGATCGCCTACGACGGGATCTGCGGGACGGACCTGTCCATCCTGCACGGCATGCACCCGCGGGCGGCCGCCCCGCTGATCCTGGGCCACGAGATGTCAGGCTGGGTCGAGACGGCGGGAGCCACCGGCCCCCCGGCGGGCACGCTGGTCGTCGTCGAGCCGCTGATCAGCTGCGGCGAGTGCAAGGCGTGCCGGGACGGGCTGACGCACGTGTGCAGCCGGCTCGGCCTGTACGGCATCGACGCACCCGGCGCGATGGCGCAGCTCGTCGCGCTCCCGCCCGAGGTGCTGCACGCGGTACCTGACGGCGTCGATCCCCGCACGGCGACGCTCGCCGAGCCGCTCGCGGTCGCGGTGCACGCCGTCGACCWGTCCGGCATGCAGGCCGGCGACACCGTCGCCGTCTACGGCGCCGGCCCGATCGGCGTGCTCACCGCGCTCGTCGCACGCCACGCCGGAGCAGCCCACGTGGTCGTCACCGAGCCGAGCGCCTGGCGCCGCGAGGTCGCCGCCGGGCTCGGGTTCACCGTCGTCGCACCGGACTCGACCATGGCCAGGACGCTCATCCCCCTCACCGGGGGCGAGGGCGCGGACACCACGTTCGACTCCGCCGCTCATCCCACGGTGGCCGCCGAGCTCGCCTCCACCACTCGCGTGCGGGGTCGCATCGTCATCGTCGGCGTCTACAAGCAGCCGACCCCGATCGACCTGCAAGCCGTCTGCTTCAAGGAGCAGTCGGTCGTCGGGGTGCGCGTCTACACCTCGGCGGACGTCACGCGTGCGATCGAGCTGATCGCCGACGGGCTGCTCGAGGGCTTCCCCACCCGGGCGTTCGCGCTCGACGACGTCGCCGCCGCGCTCGACGCCGCGGCGTCCGGCCAGGACTGCCTCAAGGTCCTGGTCACCCCCCTGCCAGGAAAGGCCGACTCATGAGCACGCCGTTCGATCTGCACGGCCGGACCGCCGCCGTCACCGGGGGCGGGCGCGGCCTCGGCCTCGGCATCTCGACCGCTCTCCTGGAGGCCGGCGCCGACGTCATCGTCTTCGGTCGCAGCGGGCTGCCCGGTGCCCTCACCGAGCGCGCCACGACGCTCGGCCGACGGGTGGAGTTCGTCGCCCTCGACCTGGCCGATGCGGACGCGCTTGCCACGACCGCGGCGCAGGTGCTCGCCGAGCACCGGGTGGACATCCTGGTCAACAACGCCGGCACGCAGGACCGCCACCCCGCGGTCGACTTCCCCCTCGACGCCTGGGACCGCGTCCTCGACGTGAACCTGCGGGCGGTGTTCCAGCTGTGCCAGCTGTTCGGCCGGCCGATGCTCGAGCGCGGTGAGGGGAAGATCGTCAACCTCGCGTCCCTGCTGAGCTTCCAGGGCGGCCTGACCGTGGCCGCCTACGCCGCGAGCAAGGGCGGCGTAGCCCAGCTCACCAAGGCTCTGTGCAACGAGTGGTCGAGCAAGGGCGTCAACGTCAACGCGATCGCGCCCGGGTACATGGCCACCGAGATGAACGCCGCGCTGCTCGCCGACCCGGCACGCCTGGAGCAGCTCTCGGCCCGCATCCCCGCCGGCCGCTGGGGTCAGCCGGAGGACATCGGCAACGTCGTCGTCTTCCTGGCCTCCGCGGCCTCCGCCTACGTGCACGGCCAGGTCCTCGCCGTCGACGGCGGCTGGATGGCCCGCTGAGCTCCCGCACTCCCCCGCTGCACACCACCGATGAATCGAGTCTCGCCATGGACGTCCTGACTGCCCTACGAACCGCGCGCCTGGTGCCGGTGGTCGTGCTCGACGACGCGGCCGACGCGGACGCGCTCGCCGGAGCCCTGGTCGCCGGCGGCCTGCCCGTCGCCGAGGTCACCTTCCGCACCGCTGCTGCCGAGGAGTCCATCCGGGTGATGGCCGGCCGCGGCGACATCCTCGTCGGTGCCGGCACCGTCCTGACCGTCGCCCAGGTCGACCTGGCCGTCGCGGCCGGCGCCCGCTACGTCGTCTCGCCCGGTCTGAGCCGCGCGGTCGTCGAGCGCTGCCAGGAGCTCGGAGTGCTCGCCCTCCCCGGCGCGGTCACCGCGACCGAGGTGCAGGCCGCGCTGGAGCTTGGGCTGACCACGGTCAAGTTCTTCCCGGCCGGCACCTCCGGCGGCGCTCCGGCGATCGCGGCGCTCGCGGCACCGTTCGGCCACGTCGGCTTCGTGCCGACGGGCGGCATCGGCCCGAAGAACCTCGTCGAGTACCTCGCGCTCCCGAACGTCGTCGCGGTGGGTGGGTCGTGGATGTGCCCGCGCACGCTCGTCGCCGGCGGGAGGTTCGACACCATCACCGCACTCACCGTCGACGCCATCGCGCTCGTGACGATGCAGACCAGGGAGCTCCAGAATGTCTGACCTGACCCTCCGCCCCGCCTCCGAGTGCCGCTACGACGCGGTGTCGCTCGGCGAGGTCATGCTCCGCCTCGATCCCGGTGAGGGCCGCATCCGCACGTCGCGGTCGTTCCAGGTGTGGGAGGGCGGCGGGGAGTACAACGTCGCGCGCGGCCTGCGACGGGCGTTCGGGCTGCGCACCGCGATCGTCACCGCGCTCGCGGACAACGAGGTCGGGCACCTGGTGGAGGACCTCGTCCTCACCGGCGGCCTGGACACCTCGTTCATCCAGTGGGTGCCCTACGACGGCATCGGGCGCGAGGTCCGCAACGGCCTCAACTTCACCGAGCGCGGCTTCGGGGTGCGCGGCGCCGTCGGCGTCTCCGACCGCGGCCACACCGCGGTCTCGCAGATGAAGCCCGGCGACGTGGACTGGGACCACCTGTTCGGCGAGCTCGGCGTCCGCTGGCTGCACACCGGCGGCATCTTCGCCGCGCTCAGCGACTCCGCCGCGCAGACCGTGATCGAGGCGGTCACCGCCGCGAAGAGGCACGGGACCGTCGTGTCCTACGACCTCAACTACCGACCGAGCCTGTGGAAGGCGATCGGCGGGCTGGCCAAGGCCCAGGAGGTCAACCGGAAGATCGCGCCGTACATCGACGTGATGATCGGCAACGAGGAGGACTTCACCGCGTCGCTCGGCTTCGAGGTCGAGGGCGGGGACGCGACCCTCTCCGAGCTCGAGGTGGACAAGTTCGCCGCCATGATCACCACCGCCGCGGCCGCCTACCCGAACTTCGCGGTCATCGGCACGACGATGCGCACCGTCCGGTCGGCCTCCGTCAACGACTGGGGCGCCCTCGCCTGGTCCCCGTCCACCGGTGTCGTGCAGGCCACGCACCGCGAGCGGCTCGAGATCCTCGACCGCGTGGGCGGCGGCGACTCCTTCGCGTCCGGCCTCATCTACGGCCTGCTCGACGGGCAGCCGCTGCAGACCGCCGTCGAGTACGGGGCCGCGCACGGGGCGCTCGCCATGACCACGCCCGGCGACACCACGATGGTCACCACGGCCGACGTGCTCAAGCTCGCCGGCGGCGGCGGCGCGCGCGTCGACCGCTAGCCGGCCACCCGCTCCACCGGGATCGCTCGCAGCAGGTCGCGGGTGTGCTCCGCCTCTTCGCGCAGTCCGGGACCGGTGCCCTGCGACACGGGGTGACGCACCACGTCCGAGCACGTGAGCGCCAGAGCTGTGGTGAAGCGACCGGGACGTCCGAGCTAGWGGTCGTCATGGCGACCAGATGCTCGGACGTCCTGCCTGAGGGTCAGCGACGCTTGCGGACCAGGACCAGGTCGTCGCGGTGCACCAGCTCGCGGTCGTACCCCGGGCCCAGCGCCTCGCGCAGCTCGGAGGTCGAGCGGCCCAGCAGCGGCGGGACCTCCTCGGCGTCGTACGAGACCAGCCCGCGCGCCACGAGGTGACCGTCCGGGCCGACGAGCTCGACGGGGTCGCCCGCCTCGAACGTCCCCTCGACGCCGGTCACGCCGGCGGGCAGCAGAGACGTCCCCCGCTCGAGCACCGCCCGGACCGCACCGGCGTCGAGGACCAGGCGTCCGCGGGTGCTGGCCGCGTGGGCGAGCCAGAGCCGACGGATCGAGGTGCGGCGACCGGTGGCGGTGAACCAGGTGCCGACGTCCTCACCGGCCAGCGCCTGGGCCGCCTGGGCGGCCGACGTGAGGACCACCGGCACGCCGGACTGGGTGGCGATCGCCACCGACTCCAGCTTGGTCACCATGCCCCCCGTGCCGACCGCGCTCCCCCGCGAGGCGACGTCGATGCCTTCGAGGTCCTCCGCGTGCACGACGGACGCGATGCGCCGGGACCCGTCGCGCGACGGCGGGCCGGTGTAGAGCGAGTCGACGTCGCTGAGCAGGACGAGCGCGTCCGCGTGCACCAGGTGCGAGACGAGGGCTGCGAGCCGGTCGTTGTCCCCGAACCGGATCTCGTCGGTGGCGACCGCGTCGTTCTCGTTGATGACGGGGACGATGCCGAGGTCGAGCAGCCGGGTGAGCGCGCGGTGCGCGTTGCGGTAGTGGACGCGCCGCACGGTGTCGTCGGCGGTCAGCAGCACCTGGCCGACCTGCAGCCCGTGGCGGGCGAACGCGGCCGTGTAGTGGGCGACCAGGAGCCCCTGCCCGACGGAGGCCGCCGCCTGCTGCGTCGCCAGGTCACGCGGGCGGGCTGCCAACCCGAGCGGGCCGAGCCCGGCGGCGATCGCGCCGGAGGACACCAGCACCACCTGGCCGCCGGCCGCGCGCCGTGCGGCGAGCACGTCGACCAGCGCGGTCAGCCGCTCGGGCGCGAGCCGGCCGTCGGGAGTGGTCAGCGACGACGAGCCGATCTTGACGACCACGCGGGACGCCGAGACCAGCTGCTGGCGGTCCTGCAGGGCGTCGACGGTCACGTTCGGCATTCTGCCGCGTGGCAGGTGCCGGTCACGCGAATATCCGGGTCCCGGACATCACTCCTTGGCCGCGTCGGTCCAGACACCGGCCTCGCGCTCGGTCCACAGCTCCTCGCGCGCCTCGGTCTTGGCGTCCATGCGCTCCTTGTACTCCTGGCGCTTCTCGCCACGCGTCGGCCGCGACCGGTCCTCGATGCGCAGGTCGACCCCGCGCGGACCGCCGAGAAACTCGGACCCGGTCATGAGCGTGGGCTCCCAGTCGAAGACGACCGCGTTGTGCTCGGGGCCGATCCGCACCTCGTCGCCGGCGACGGCGCCCGCGGCGAACAGCTTCTCCTCGACACCAAGCCGCGCAAGCCGGTCCGCCAGGTACCCGACGGCCTCGTCGTTGGTGAAGTCGGTCTGACGCACCCAGCGCTCGGGCTTCTCGCCCCGCACCCAGTAGTAGACGCCCTGGCCCTCGACCTCGCGGCGCGTCACCGTGAAGCCGGCGTCGTCCACCGCCTTCGGGCGCAGGACGACGCGGGTGTTCTCCGGCGCCGGCGCGTCACGACGGGCCTTGTCGACGATCTCCCCGAGGGCGTACGTCAGCAGACGCAGACCCTCGTGGCTGGCGGTCGAGACTTCGAAGACGCGGAACCCGCGGGCCTCCAGGTCGGGCTTGACCAGCTCGGCGAGCTCGCGCGCCTCGGGGACGTCGATCTTGTTGAGCACGACGATCTGCGGGCGCTCCAGCAGGGGCACACGACCGCCCTCGATGGACAGGTCGCCCGCGTACGTGCGCAGCTCGGCCTCGATGTCCTCCAGGTCCGACATCGGGTCCCGGTCGGGCTCGAGGGTCGCGCAGTCGAGCACGTGCACGATGACGGCGCAGCGCTCGATGTGGCGGAGGAACTCCAGGCCCAGCCCGCGTCCCTCGGACGCGCCCGGGATGAGCCCGGGGACGTCGGCGACCGTGTACCGCGCGCCCCCCGCCTGCACCACGCCCAAGTTCGGGACGAGCGTCGTGAAGGGGTAGTCGGCGATCTTGGGCCGGGCCGCGGAGATGGCGGCCACAAGGCTGGACTTCCCGGCGCTCGGGTACCCCACCAGGGCGACGTCCGCGATGGTCTTGAGCTCGAGCACGATGTCCTGCTCGGTACCCGGCTCGCCCAGCAGCGCGAAGCCAGGAGCCTTGCGGCGCTGCGAGGCGAGGGCGGCGTTGCCCAGACCTCCGCGGCCGCCGGACGCGGCGACGTACTGCGCGCCGACGCCGACCAGGTCCGCGAGGACCGTGCCGTCGGGCGACTTGACCACGGTGCCGTCGGGGACACCGAGCACCAGGTCGACGCCCGTCGAGCCGGAGCGGTGGTCGCCCATGCCCTGCGTGCCGGACGGCGCGTGCCGGTGCGGCGAGTGGTGGTAGTCGAGCAGCGTGGTGACCTGCGGGTCCACCTCGATGATCACCGAGCCGCCGTTGCCACCGTTGCCCGCACCGGTGCGCCCCTTCCACGAATGACCCGACGCGGACCGATGCCGCGTCGTCATGACCTGCTCAGACCTCGGCCGCCACCACGATGTCGATGACCTTGCGGCCACGGCGCGTCCCGAAGGTCACGGCGCCCGGGGCGAGGGCGAACAGCGTGTCGTCGCCGCCACGGCCCACGTTCACGCCGGGGTGGAAGTGCGTGCCGCGCTGGCGGACGATGATCTCGCCGGCCTTGACGACCTGGCCACCGAAGCGCTTGACGCCCAGACGCTGGGCGTTCGAGTCGCGACCGTTGCGCGAGGAGCTCGCGCCCTTCTTGTGTGCCATGACGTGCCTGCTTTCGTGCTCAGAGTGTGGGGGGCTGCGCGTGCCTGCGGCCGACCGGCCGACGGCGCGAGATCAGGAGATGCCGGTGACCTTGAGGCGGGTCAGCTTCTGGCGGTGACCCTGGCGCTTGCGGTAGCCGGTCTTGTTCTTGTACTTGAGGATGTCGATCTTGGGACCCTTCTCGTCCCGCACGACCTCCGCCGTCACCTTCACCTTGGCCAGGGCCTTGGCGTCGGTGGTGACCTTCTCGCCGTCGACGAGCAGCAGGGCGGTCAGCTCGATGGTCGACCCGGCCTGCGCGCCGAGGCGGTCGACGACGACGACGTCGCCCACAGCGACCTTCTCCTGGCGGCCGCCAGCCTTCACGATCGCGTACACCACGTTGCTGCTCATCTCTGCTCGTCGAACTGCTTGTCACATGCTCAGTCGAAATACTTGGTGCCCTGCCTGCGCCCGCGCACATCCCGCTGCCACCGGTGTTCACCGGTTCCCGTGGGGGTTCGCGTCGGCGCCGCGACGGCGGCACACATGACCAGCGCGTACACGACGCGCCGACGTTCTAGGGTACGGACCGCACGGCGCAGGGTCAAACCTGACGGCTCTCCCCGCGTGCGACGTGACCGAACGCACGTCGTTGCGGGGGGCTCTCCCCGCGTGCGACGTGACCGAACGCACGTCGTTGCGGGGCG
>NZ_JBFUHU010000115.1:0-10190 GCF_056402235.1 Cellulomonas sp. P4_B5_2 | reverse complement strand
CATGCACCGCGCGCCGGGCGGCGGGGGCGGCCTCGGCGTAGATGCCGGAACGGACCAGGTCGTGCCGGAAGGTGACGCGGTGGGCGTCGACGGTGAGCAGCTGCTCGCGCGCTGCCTCGTCCAGGTCGCCGACCGAGACACCGAGCCGGGCGCACGCGCCGGTGATCGCCGCGAGGTCGCCGCCCGCCGCCGCGGCCACCAGCATGGCGGTCCGGGCCCTCTCGGAGAGCGCGTCGGCGCGGCGGGCGAACGTCCGGGCCAGCGACGCCGGCACGGGGACGGGCGCACCGGGCGGCAGCGCGTCGAACCCCTCGTCCGTGAGCTCCAGGAGGGCGAGCGGGTTGCCGCCGGTCGCTGACAGCAACCGGGCCCGGGCCTCGTCCGGCAGGCGTCGGCCCAGCGACCCCGCCAGTTCCGCGGCGTCGGCGTCGGCGAGCCCGCCGAGCATGAGCATGGGCAGCCCTGCCGAGCTGACGACCGACGGCGCCTCGTCGCGCACCGCGAGCAGGACGACGACCGGGTCGGCCGTGAGTCGTCGGGCGGCGAAGCACAGTGCCTGGGCCGACGGGGGGTCGAGGAGGTGCGCGTCGTCGACGACCACCGCGACCGGGCCGTCGTCGGCCACGCGGCTGAGCAGGCTCAGCACGGCCGCGCCGACCGCGAACCGTTCTCCGCCGGACCCGGGCACCAGGGCGAGCGCCGAGCCGAGCGCCTCCGCCTGCGGTGCGGGGATCGCGTCGAGGTGCCCCAGCACCGGGCGCAGCAGCTGCAGCAGACCCCCGAACGGCACCTCGCGCTCGGCGTCGATGCCGGCCGCCCGCAGCACGCGCATGCCCGCCTCGGTCACGGCCGCGGTGGCGTCCTCGAGCAGGGCGCTCTTGCCGATCCCCGCCTCGCCGGAGAGCACCAGCGTGCCGCTCTCGCCCACGCGCGCGGAGGCCACCAGCTTCCCGATGACGTGACGCTCCTGCTCCCGGCCGACCAGCACCCACCCGAGTCTAGGGAGCACACCAGGGGGGTCCCCTGATGCGACCGCCACCACGCCAGCGACAGGGTCGGAACCGACAGATCCGACATCCTCCCGAGGAGACGCACCACCATGACCCAGACCCTGCCGTTCACCGAGCGGACCATCGACCCCGACAAGCTCATGTCCTTCGTGTTCCGCGCCGTCGACGAGGTCGGCGCCACCCTGAACACCGCGCTGGTGGTGATGGGCGACAAGCTGGGCTACTACAGCGCGATGGCGGACGGCGCGCCCGTCACGCCCGGAGAGCTGGCCGCGCAGACCGGGACCAGCGAGCACTACGCCCGCGAGTGGCTGAACAACCAGGCGGCCGGCGGCTACGTCGAGTACGACGCCGCGTCCCGCCGCTACACGCTTCCCGCCGAGCACGCCGTGGCGCTCGCGGACCCGACGAGCCCGGCCTACCTGGCCGGCTTCTTCCAGCTGGCTCTGGGCACCGTGCACGGCTCCGACGACATCTTCCAGGCGGCCCGCGACGGCGACGGCCTCGGCTGGCACGAGCACCACACCGACGTGCACCACGGCTGTGAGCGCTTCTTCCGCACCATGTACAACGGGCACCTGCTCACGGAGTGGATCCCCGCACTCGAGGGGGTCACCGCCAAGCTGGAGGCCGGCGCCAAGGTCGCGGACGTGGGCTGCGGGCACGGCGCGTCCACGATCCTGCTGGCCAAGGCGTTCCCGAACTCCACCTTCGTCGGCTCGGACTACCACGCGGCGTCGATCGACATCGCCCGCGAGCGCGCCCGGGCCGCCGGGGTGGACGACCGCGTGACGTTCGAGGTGGCCCCCGCGACGGCGTTCAGCGGCTCCGGGTACGACCTGATCGCGATGTTCGACTGCCTGCACGACATGGGCGACCCGGTGGGCGCTGCCCGGCACGTGCGCAACGCGATCGCCGCGGACGGCACGTGGATGGTGGTCGAGCCGATGGCGGGCGACCGCGTCGAGGACAACCTCAACACCGTCGGACGCGCGTACTACGGCTTCTCGACGCTGCTGTGCACGCCGGCGTCCCTGAGCCAGGACGTGGGGCTGGCGCTCGGCACGCAGGCCGGACCGGCCAAGATCCGCGACGTCTCGACCGCCGCCGGGTTCACGGCGTTCCGCACCGCGGCGAACACGCCGTTCAACAACGTGTTCGAGGTACGCCCGTGACTCGGGATCGCCTCCAGGCGGACACTGCTCGGGTGGGAATCCACCCGAGCAGGTCTGCCGACCCCGACGTGGTCGGTGTGACCGCGCGCGACGGGGTCGAGCTGGCGTACGAGGTGTTCCACCAGGACCACCCCCTGACCGTCGTGCTCGTCCCCACCTGGTCGATCGTGCCGTCGCGGTTCTGGAAGGCGCAGATCGGGTTCCTCGCCCGGCACTACCGGGTGATCACGTTCGACGGCCGCGGGAGCGGTCGGTCGGGTCGACCAGAGGGCGCCGCCGAGTACACCGACCGGCAGTACGCCGACGACATCCTCGCTGTGCTGGACGCCACGGGGACGGACCGCGCGGTGCTGGTCACCGAGTCCTGCGGGGCGTCGTGGGCGGTGCACGTGGCGGCGGGCGACCCGGACCGGGTGCTCGGGATCATGGCGATCGCCCCGTCGTGCGGTCTCGACGTGGCCACCCCGGGTCGCGACCACGTGCCGTGGGACGAGCCGCTGGACACGTCGCAGGGCTGGGCCAAGTACAACAAGCACTACTGGACCGGCGGCGGGTACGACGACTTCACCGAGTTCTTCTTCCACAAGATGTTCTCCGAGCCGCACTCGACCAAGCAGATCGAGGACTGCATCGGCTGGGCCCACGAGATCACGCCGGAGACCCTGGCGGACACCACCGCGGGCCGGCTCGGCTGCGAGGGCGCGGTGTGTGAGCCGGTCGCGCCGCTGGCCCGCCAGGTGACGTGCCCGGTGGTCGTCGTGCACGGCACCGACGACCGCATCCGGCCGCACGCGTTCGGCGAGCGGCTGGCCGAGCTCACCCGTGGCGAGCTGGTCCTGCTGGAGCACGCCGGGCACGGACCGTCGGCGCGCGACCCGGTGAAGGTCAACCACCTCATCGCGCAGTTCGTCGACCGGTTCACGCCACCGAGCCCGCGGCGGGCGTGGGTGCGCGCCGCCCGTCGGCCGATGCGCGCGCTGTACCTCTCGTCGCCGATCGGTCTCGGCCACGCGCAGCGCGACGTCGCGGTCGCGGCCGAGCTGCGGGCCCGCAAGCCCGAGCTGCAGATCGACTGGCTCGCCCAGAACCCGGTGACGAAGGTGCTAGCGCAGCACGGCGAGACGCTGCACCCCGCGTCGGCGTGGCTGCGCAACGAGTCCGGCCATATCGAGCACGAGGCCGGCGAGCACGACCTGCACGCGTTCCAGGCCATCCGCCGGATGGACGAGATCCTGGTGCACAACTTCATGGTGTTCGACGAGGTGGTGGCCGACGGCGGCTACGACCTGGTGATCGGCGACGAGGCGTGGGACGTCGACTACTTCCTGCACGAGAACCCCGAGCTCAAGCGGTTCTCGTTCGCGTGGATGACGGACTTCGTCGGTTGGCTCCCGATGTCCGACGGCGGTCCGCGCGAGGCCGCGCTGACGGCGGACTACAACGCGGAGATGATCGAGCACCGCGCCCGGTTCGCGCGCGTGCGGGACCGCTCGGTGTTCGTCGGCGACCCCGACGACATCGTCGAGGACGACTTCGGTCCGGGGCTGCCCAGCATCCGCACGTGGACGCAGGAGAACTTCGACTTCGCCGGCTACGTCACGGGGTTCGACCCCGCGGAGCTGGAGGGCACGGAGCGGTTGCGCGCCGAGCTCGGCGTCGGGCCGCAGGAGAAGCTCTGCCTGGTGACGGTCGGTGGGTCCGGCGTCGGGACATCGTTGCTGCGGCGCGTCATGGACGTCGTGCCGCTGGTCCGCCAGCTCGCGCCGGAGCTGCGGTTCGCCTTCGTCACCGGCCCGCGGATCGACCCGGGGTCGCTGCCGGCGTGGGAGGGGTCGACGGTGCTCGGGTACGTGCCGGACCTGTTCCGCCACCTCGCAGCGTGCGACGTGGCGGTGGTCCAGGGCGGCCTGACGACGACCATGGAGCTCACCGCGCTGAACAAGCCGTTCGTGTACGTCCCGCTGCGGCACCACTTCGAGCAGAACCTGCACGTGCGCAAGCGGCTCGACCGGTACGAGGCCGGCCGCCACCTGGCGTACGAGGACGCGCTCGACCCCGACGCGCTCGCGGAGGCGATCGTCAAGGAGGCCAGCCGCGACGTGCGGTACCGGCCGGTCGCGACGGACGGTGCGGCGCGGGCGGCGGCGATGCTGGCGGACCTGCTCTAGAAGTCCACCAGCGTCAGGCGCACGTGCACGGTGTCGCCGACGTCGAGGTGCTCGGCCCGGCGGACCGCCTTCTTCACGGGCAGCACGTACGTGTCCGTCGACGGGAAGATCGAGGTCCGCCAGGTCGTCGCACCGACCGAGACGTCGACGCGCACCGACCCGAACCCGCGGGCGCCGTCGCCGACGAGGTCGAGCACGTCGTCGGCGAGCTCGGTCGGCAGGCTCACGAAGGTCCAGGCGTCGGTGCGTCGCGCGCTCCAGAGCCACAGCGGGGCATCGAACTCCATCGGGCTATCGTCGCGCGTGCCACCCACGCGCGACGTAGCGTCGAGGGATGGATGTCGCCGCACTGCTGATCGAGTCGTTCGGACGCGTGGAGGGGGTGCTGGACCGCGCGGTGGGCGGGTTGACCGAGGACCAGCTGGCCCTGCGGCCCTACCCGGAGGCCAACTCCATCGCCTGGCTCGCCTGGCACGCGGGGCGCGGGCAGGACGCGCAGGTCGCCGACGTGGCGGGGGTCGAGCAGGTGTGGACGGCCCAGGGGTGGGCGGACCGGTTCGCGCTGCCGTTCGACCCGTCCGCCACCGGGTACGGGCACAGCGCCGACGAGGTGGGCCGCGTCAAGGCATCGGGTGAGCTGCTGCTCGGCTACTACCGCGCGGTCGCCGTCGAGACGGAGACCTACCTGGGGCGGCTCACCGCGGAGGATCTCGACCGCGTCGTCGACGTGCGCTGGGACCCGCCCGTGACGCTCGGGGTGCGGCTGGTCAGCATCGTCGGCGACAGCCTGCAGCATGCCGGCCAGGCGTCCTACGTGCGCGGACTGCTGGAGCCGTTCGAGACGTAGGCTCCGGCGCATGCAGTGCGACTACTTCGATGCGGGGGTCTGTCGCTCGTGCACCTGGATGGGACGCCCGCACGGTGAGCAGGTCGCGGACAAGGAGCGGCACTGCCTGAACCTRCTCGGCGAGCGCGACGACCTCGTGTGGCTGCCGCCGGTGACCGGGCCGGAGTCGGGGTATCGCAACAAGGCGAAGATGGTCGTCGGCGGGACGGTCGAGCACCCCACGCTGGGCATCCTCGACGCCGGTGGCCACGGCGTCGACCTGCAGGGCTGCGGCCTCTACCCCCCGTCGCTGGCCGCGACGTTCCCCGTGCTCGCGGCATTCGTCACCCGCGCGACCCTCACGCCCTACGACGTGCCGGCGCGCACGGGCGAGCTGAAGAACCTGCTGGTCACGCAGTCGCCGGACGGGGAGCTCCTGCTCCGGTTCGTGCTGCGGTCGCAGGAGCCCGTCGCCCGGATCCGCAAGCACCTGCCGTGGCTCCTCGACGCCCTGCCGCAGCTGCGCGTGGCCTCCGTGAACCTCCTGCCCGACCACAAGGCGGTGCTCGAGGGTGACCGGGAGATCCTGCTCACCGCCACCGAGACCCTGCGGATGCGCGTCAACGGGATCGACCTGCACCTGCGCCCGCAGAGCTTCTTCCAGACGAACACCGAGGTGGCCGCCGCGCTCTACCGGCACGCCTCCGCGTGGATCGAGGAGCTCGCGCCGGCGTCCGTGTGGGACCTGTACTGCGGGGTCGGCGGGTTCGCGCTGCACGTGGCGGCGCCCGGGCGCGAGGTGGTCGGCATCGAGACCAGCACCGAGGCGATCGCCAGCGCCACGCTCAGCGCGCGTGACCTCGGCCTGTCGGGCGTGCGTTTCGCGGCCGGCGACGCGACCGCGTTCGCGCTGGGTGCCGACGCCGCGCCGGACCTGGTGGTCGTCAACCCGCCGCGGCGGGGGATCGGCGACGCGCTGAGCCGGTGGCTGGAGACCTCGGGCGTGCGGCACGTCGTCTACTCCAGCTGCAACGCCGCGTCGCTGACCCGGGACCTGGAGGCGATGCCGTCGCTGCGGCCCCGCCGGGCGCAGGTGCTCGACATGTTCCCGCAGACCACGCACTACGAGGTGCTCACCCTGCTCGAACGGCGTCGAGCAGGGCGATGACCTCGTCGGTCGTCCCGGTCTCACCCAGCCGGGGGAAGATCCGCGTCACGCTGTTCTCGTGCGCCGCGGCGCTCCCGTCCGTCATCGCGTCGACCGCGAGCGTGACGTTCAGCCCGTGCTCGTAGGCCGCGCGGGCGGTCGACTCGACCCCCATGGTCGTGGCGATGCCGACGACGACGACCTGCGTCACGCCGTGACGGTCCAGCAGCTCCGCGAGGCCCGTGCGGTGGAACGCGCTGAGGGTCCGCTTGGTGATCAGGTGGTCGCCTGGCTGCGGGGTCAGCTCCGCGACGAGGTCGGCGGCACCCTGAGGGACCGGTCCGCCGCCTGCGCGCCGCGGTGACTCGGTCCGGCCGGGTGCGCTGCCGAGCGCCTGCACCAGCACCACCGGCAGGCCGCTGCGGCGGAACGCGTCGGCCAGCCGGGCGGAGCGTGCGACGACCTCGGCGGTGGGGTGCGCGGAGGGGAGGGCGACCACCGCGTTCTGCAGGTCGACGACGACCAGGGCGGTGATCGGGTCGAGGGTCGTGAGGGTCACGGGGTGGGCCTTTCGAGGGTGAGCCGGTCCAGCAGGGTCAGGGCGTCGAGCACGGTGGCGCGTTCGGCGGGGGTGAAGCGGTCCTGGAAGGCGCGGGCCAGCCACTCCTCGCGCACCTGACGGACGCCTTCCGCGCGCTCGCGGCCGGCGGGCGTCAGCGAGACCAGCTGGCGGCGGCCGTCGTGCGGGTCGGGGGTCCGGTCCACGAGCCCCTGCGCGTCGAGGGCGGTCAGGATCGTCGCCACGGACTGGGGTCGCACGCCCTCCGCGGTCGCCAGGTCGCTGGCCGACGCAGGCCCGGCCGTGCCGAGCCGGCTGAGCACGCTCAGCTGCGACGGCGTGAGCGCGCTGGTGTCGTAGACCTCGCGGAGCCGCCGCACGAGCCGCCCGAGCAGCACGCGCAGGTCGCGGGCGGCGCGTGCCGCGTCCGTGGAGATCGGATCCATGATTCGACAGTACCAACTGTTCAGTTGAAACTGGCTGTTGGACGGGCGTCCGAGACGGTAGGAAGAGCCATGAGCAACGCGGCCGTCCTCGTCATCGGTGCCGGACCCGGCGGTCTCGCGGTCGCGGCCGCACTGCGTCGGGAGGGCGTCGCCTCCCTGGTCCTGGAGCGGTCCGACGACGTCGGCGCGTCGTGGCGGCGGCACTACGAGCGGCTGCACCTGCACACCACCCGGCGCTGGTCGAGCCTGCCGGGGCTGCCGATCCCTCGGGAGTTCGGCCGCTGGGTGGCCCGCGACGACGTGGTGCGCTATCTCGAGCTCTACACCGCGCACCACCGGATCGACGTGCGGACCGGCGTCGAGATCAAGCGCATCGCGCGCGCCGGCTACGGGCGCTGGGTGCTGGAGTCGACCACGGGCGAGGAGCTCGCCGGGTCCACCGTGGTCGTGGCGACCGGCTACAACCACACCCCGGTGCCGCCGGGCTGGCCAGGCGTGGAGACGTTCCTCGGCGAGCTCGTGCACGCCTCGGCGTACCGGAACCCCGAGCCGTACCGCGGCAAGGACGTGCTCGTGGTCGGTGCCGGGAACACCGGGTCGGAGATCGCCGTGGACCTCACGGAGGGCGGGGCCGCACGGGTGCGGCTCGCCATCCGCTCGGCCCCGCACATCGTCCGACGATCGAACCTCGGGTGGCCGGCGCAGGGCACCGGGATCGTGGTGCGGCACCTGCCCGTCCCCGTGGTGGACCGGGTCGCCGCCGCGGTCGCGCGCGTCGAGGTGCCCGACCTGTCGGAGTTCGGCCTGCCGCGGCCGACCACCGGCCTGTACTCGCGGGTGAGGCAGGGATCGGTGCCGCTGCAGGACGTCGGCTTGATCGCGGCGGTGCAGGCTCGGCGGGTGGAGCCGGTCGCGGCGGTGGAGACGTTCGACGACGGCGCGGTGGTGCTGGCCGACGGGTCGCGGATCACGCCCGAGGTGATCATCGCGGCGACCGGGTACCGCCGCGGGCTCGAGCCGCTGGTGGGTGACCTCGACGTGCTCGACGACCGCGGTCTTCCCCGGGTGCACGGTCCGCGGACGTCGACCTCCGCCCCCGGGCTGTACTTCACGGGGTACACCAACCCGATCAGCGGGATGTTCCGCGAGCTCGGGATCGACGCCGAGCGGATCGCGCGCGCGATCAGCCGCGGGTAGCTCGTCAGCGCACCACGCGGAACGTCAGGTGCGTGGCCTCGGCCGTGGCGACGAGCCCCGTGCGCTCGAGCTCGGTGTGCCGGTCGCTCGCGACGTCGAGCAGCCGGGAGCCCCGGTGCAGGAGCACGGGCACCACGTTGAGGGTGAGCTCGTCGACCACGCCCGCGGCCAGCGCCTGCCGCACCACCTCCGCGCCGCCCATGACGAGGACGTCCCGGTCGCCCGCCGCCGTCACGGCCTGCGCCACCGCGCTCGCGACGCCGTCGGTGACGAACGTGAACGACGCGCTGGTCATCGGGCGCGGCTCCTGCGCCCTGTGCGTCACCACGAAGGTGGGCACCGGGAACGGGGTGTCCCCCCACAGGTCGACGCCGATGTCGTAGGTCCGGCGCCCGACGACCACCGCGCCGGTGCGGGCGTACAGATCCGCGGAGACGGCGGCGTCGTCGCCGCCAGGTGTCGTGCCGTCTGCAGCCACCTCGCGGTCGCCCCCGCCGCCGAAGAGCCAGCGGTGCAGACGTTCGCCGCCCACGCCCATCGGTGCGTCCGCCGAGACGTCCGGGCCGGCACTGAACCCGTCGAGCGACACGGACGAGCTCACCCGCACGATCCCCATGCCGGACACGGTAGGGGTGGTGGTGCCCCCTTGTCGTCGCTGGGTTCGGGGTTTACATTGAAGGTGTTCCTTAATTAAGGAGTTGCTCACATGCCAGCTCGGGACCCGTTGAGCGTCGTGTTCGCGGCGCTCGCCGATCCCACGAGGCGCGCRATCCTCACGCACCTCCAGCACGGCCCGGCGACCGCCGGCGACGTGGCTGCACCGTTCGCCATGAGCCGGTCCGCCGTCTCGCAGCATCTGCGGGTGCTCGAGGACGCCGGTCTGATCGAGCGGACCGTGACCGCGCAGTGGCGCACGTGCGTCCTGCGCACCGAGCCGCTCGACGAGGTCGCGACGTGGGTGGACACGCACCGGCGGTTGTGGGACGAGCGGTTCGACCTGCTCGACGAGCGGCTCCGGACGAGACGAGGAGAGGCAGACCATGCTTGAGACGGACCGGAAGTCCTTCACCATCACCCGAGTCTTCGACGCGCCGCGTGCGGTGATCTGGCGCGCATGGACCGACCCCGACGAGGCCGCGGCCTGGTGGCACCCGCGCGGGATCGTGACGCCACGGGACTCTGTCGAGCTCGACGTCCGCCCGGGCGGCTCCTACCGGTACACGATGGTCGCGCCCGACGGCAGCACCTACCCGACCGCAGGCGTCTACCGCGAGGTCGTCGAGCCCGAGCGGCTCAGCTTCACGTGGACCGACCCCGGGGACACCCAGGCGGACGCGCCGCTGATCACGGTCACCTTCGACGACCTCGGAGAGCAGACGCGCATGACGTTCCACCTGGACGGCCACAGCGGTCAGCCGGGCGACGAGAACGTCTACGACGGGTGGGACCAGGCGCTCGACATCCTGGTCGAACGCCTCGGCTGACTGGCACGTCGCAGAGCGACGACCACCACCAGGGGCCAGGCGGCCTGCGCCCCGGCGACGGCCCGTTCGCTGAGCCCGGTCAGGTCACCGGAGCCCTGAAGCTCCACGACGAACCAGCCGAGCAGCCCCACGAGCCCCACCGAGGCGCCGACGGTGACGACCGGCCGCAGGATGCCGG
>NZ_JBFUHU010000114.1:0-24720 GCF_056402235.1 Cellulomonas sp. P4_B5_2 | reverse complement strand
CCGTCCGGCCCGACGACGATCTCGGTGTAGCGGAACGGCGCCGCCACGCCGCCCGTGGCGTCGGAGGCGTAGCGGTCGTTGCCGAAGCTCACGCCGGCCTCGCGGATCACCACGCCCGGCGCGGCCAGACGCTCGGCGTCGCTCATCTCGAAGAACTGGCTGTCGGGGAACTCGTCGCTCACGGGAGCGACGCCCGGGGTCGCGCCGCCGATCCGGGGCTCGGTGAGCGCGAAGCGGCGGGCGTCGCGCGGCACGAAGGCGCCGACGCGGTCGATCTCCCGCGTGGTGTTCAGGGGGACGAGCCCCTGCTGCACCACGAGTCGACCGAGGGGGTGCAGCAGAAGGCCGTCGGTGCGTGGCACGTTCCGCACGCCGGCCACCTGCGTCGCGGCCGCCGGCAGCTCCGTCCGCCAGCTGCCGGGGTCGCCGAGCCGGGCGAGGAGCTCGGTGACGACGTCGATGGTCTCGGTGACGACGGACCCGCTCCCGCCGATCAGGGTCTTGTCGAAGGAGACCGTGTAGTCCCACCAGAGGATGCCGAAGGTGGCTTTCCCGGCGACCCGCAGCGGGATCGGCCCCTCGAGCATGCCTCGGACGTCGACCTTGAACAGGTTCCGGGAACCGCGCTTGAGCTGGACGCCCGCCGCGAAGTCGGCGATGAAGTGCGGCGGCCAGAAGTTCACCAGCACGTCGAACCCGATGTACCCCTGGATGCTGAACCCGTACGCGGCGGCGTACAGGGACGCCTTCGCGCCGAACTGCAGGGTGTTCGTCGTGATCGCGAGGTAGGCCTCGATGACCAGCTTGGGGTTGTCGCCGGTGGTGAGCGCCACCGAGACCCGCGGCAGCACGGGGAAGTTCGCCGGCGGACTGAACCGAGGGTTGAACCCGCCCACCGCGAGCGCGAAGCCCTGGCCCCGCTCGCGACGGAACGCCGCCGCGCCGGTCAGCACGAAGCGACCGCACAGCGTCGAGTCGTACAGGACCGCGTCGAGGGCGGCGGCCCCGGTGTCGAAGTCGAACACCCCGACGACGTCGAGGTTGAGCCGGACGAGTGCGTTCTCCTCCTGCGGCAGCACCGACGACACCCGGCCCAGCACGAGCAGCCGGCTCGTCTCCGAGACCGAGTCGCGCTCCAGCATGAGCGCGAGGTCGGCCCGCAGCAGGGGGTGCGCACTGCCGAAGGTCAGCTTCACCAGGAGGCCGTAGATGTGCGTCCCGTCCTTCGGAGGGAAGAAGGTGCGCAGCGCGGCGACGAGCTCCGGGAGGTGCTTGACGGGGTCGGCGGGGAAGAGGATGTGCTTGAGCTGCCCGGACGGCAGCGCCGCGCGGACGGCGGCCACGTCGAGCGTCCGGTCCGCTGCGTAGAGCACACCCAGACCGTCGAGCGTGACCACGCCGGCCTGCCACCCGAGATGCTCGACCGTGCCGATGAGGAGGAGGGACGACAGCTCGTTGCCCTCGCGGTCCCGGGTCGACGCGAGCCCGATGCAGGTGATCGTGATCTGCTTGCCCACGCGCAGGACGAGCGCACCGACGTAGTCGCCGGTGGTCGGGTCGTGCTGGATGGTGCCGCCGCCGCTGACCGGTCCGGTCCGCAGGTCCAGGGCGATCCCCGTCGGCCGGGTCGCGTCCACGTGCGCGTCGATGACCCGCAGGTTGCGCTCGGCGGAGGGGGTCATCGTGTCCACCGCGGCGAACAGGCCCAGCCGGTCCACCCGGACGTACAGGGGGCCCAGCTGCGTGCTGAACGACACCAGCCCGCCGGCGGCCACCGCCCACCCGGTCTCCGGCGCCTCCGCCCGGCGCCCGGCCAGCCGCAGCACCACCTCGTGCACGTTGATGCCCAGCGTCCCGCCCCCGCCGAGCGGGAGGGTCTTCTCGATCGCCGGCGGACCCGCCGGACCCGAGGAGTCGAACGGCGGCTCGGGGCCGGTCGCGTCGACGGTCGAGGGGACGTGCACCTCGTGGATGAACCCGAGCGCGGCGTCGTACCCCAGCCCGAGGGAGAACACCTTCCGCATCGGCCGGCCACCGAGCAGCTTGCGCACGAAGCTGTCCTTGTCGGCCGAGTCGATCACCAGGGCGCAGTGGTCCAGCCGCAGGAGGATGCGCGCGCCGGAAGCGCTCAGCGTGAGCACCGCCGCCATCTCCCCGATCTCGAGCCGGGTCCCGGTGGATCGCGGCAGGGCGTAGCTGATCCCTGTCTCGTCGGGCGCGGCGCGGTAGCCCACCGAGACGGCCGAGCCGGCTGCGGTCGCGTTGGGCTGCACCCCGTCGCCGTCGATGAGCAGGGCGGCGCCGGCGTCGCTGCGGATGTCGACCCGGAACCTCCAGGTGGGGCCGTCGGTGGCCCCGGGGTTGAGCACCTCGTCCAGCGTGAGAGTGCCGCCGAGCGCGAGGAACAGCTGGTGCGGGCGTGCGGGGGTGCCCAGTCGCCGGGGCAGGTACATCCAGGTGACGCGCAGCTGCTCGGAGTCGGTGCCGCCGTCGCGCCGCAGCGCGAGCGAGACCATCCGGCCCGCCAGGACGTCCGCCGCCGTCGGGCGCGCCGGCGAGTCCACGTCGAGCGCGGCCGCGTCCCAGCCGACGATCACGTCGTCGAGCACGTTCAGGGCGTCCTCGTCCAGCGTCTGGTCGACGACGGCGATCGCCGCGACGATGCCGCGGATGAGCCCGTCGACGACGAGGAACGACGTGTCGCGCGCGGTGTTCAGGGTGCTCCCCTCGGCACCCGGCTGCGTGTCGTCCAGGTCRTCGAGGGTCCGCCCGGGGTTCCACACGAACGAGAAGATCGTGCCGAAGGCGTCGAGGAACCGGGTGTGGGCCTGCTCCCCCGGCGCCAGCGACCCGGTGAGCTCGGTCGTGATCGCCACCGCCTGCATGACCAGGAACAGCTTGGGCCAGCGGCGTCGGACGTAGGTGCTGCCCAGCAGGTCGAGCAGGCTGTTCACGAACGTGTCGCCGCGGCCCGCCCAGTCGGTGCCCTGCCACGACTCGACCTGGTCGATGACCGCCCCGAGGAGCAGGGCGAGGTTGCCGGCCGCCTCGATGTCCGCCTGCAGGTCCGTGTCCACCTGCGCCCGGTACTCCGTGATCGCGGCGAGCGGGGCCTCCGGCAGGACGAGGGCCTTGGTCGTCGCGTCCGGCGCGGCCCCGAGGTCGGTGAGCACCGCGCTGCGGACCTCGGGCCGGCCCAGGAGGTCGGCGGAGAAGGTGACGAAGTCGAGCACCTCGCCCGCGAGCTGGCGGAGCACCGAGCGCGCGCTCACGGTTCCGGCTCCGGGATCGGCACCCGGCTCAGCACCGACTCGCGCAGCTGCTCCGGCGGCGCCTCGGCCTGCGGACCCAGCGACGCCCGGTGCACCATGTACGGGCCGAGCACCGGCAGCTGGGTCTCGGGGTCGACGGCCGACGTGTGCACCTCGCCGACGGCCGTCACCGTGCCGTCCTGACCCGACTCGAACCGGCAGATCCCGAAGTTGGACCGGAACATCATCTGCCGGGTGTTCCGCATGCGGTCCAGGGCTGCCTGGTGCCGGCCCGCGACCGCCTGCATGGCCGGGAAGGCCGTGGCGGGGTCGGCGAGCTGGGCCTCGATCGTGGCGTCGTCCAACGGTGCGACCCGGATCGGCGCCGGGCGGTCGACGTCGGCGCGGTCGTCGAGCAGGGGGGTCACCCGCCAGCGCCACTCCGGGGGCTTCGCCGGGTTGAGCCGCGACGTGAGCTCGGGGTCCGGCTGCTCGCCGTCCTCGTTGTCGTCCAGCCAGCCGTGCGTCGCCAGAAGCACCGGGCTGCGGAGCAGCTTGGCCCGCGTCGTCGCCACCAGGTCCGCCTCGGTCCGGTCGCGAGGGAGCAGCACGAGGTCGGCGTCCGGGCGGGTCCAGCCGAGCCGCTCGACGCCGAGCCTCGCGCGCAGGAGCTCCTGCAGGAGCATCGCGCTGCGGTCGAGCGCCCGCAGGTAGACGGGCATGACGTTCTTGAACCCGCTGGAGGTGAACTGCGCGATGCGGGCCGGGCGCTCCTGCGCGCCCCGCCAGTAGCTCATGACGTTCGACGCCGCGTTGTGCACGTCGCCGGACAGGACCACCACCCGCTGGTGCTCCGCGAGCCTGGCCAGGAGGTGCTCGAACGTGATCGCGTCGAAGGCCCAGGTCTCCAGGGCGTCCGGGTTCGTCCCCGGCATCCGGCGGTTCCCGGCCACGGACGCCGGGTCGGTCAGGTCGCCGGCCGTGGCCAGGTCGAAGATCCGGTAGATCGCCCGGGCCACCACCTCGTCGATGACCGGCGGACCGATCACCTGGAGCGGTGCGATCACCACGAGCACCTCGCGCCCGGCGGGCAGCGGCGGTCGCGGGATCTGGTCCACGAGCGCCTCCGTCGACACGTTGCCCGGTGGGCCGATCTCCGCGACGTAGCTGCGCCGCGTCCGGTTGTCCAGGGCCACCACGACGTGCTGAGGACCGTCGACCGTGAAGTGCCAGGTGATCGGCGCGTCGACGGCGCCGAACCGGCCGTCCGGGAGCGGTGGGTTGTCGAGGTTGTGCCCGAACATCCGACCGACGGCGGCGAAGGCGTCCGCGTCCGGACCGGGCGTCGATGCCGGGAACAGCCGGGCCGCCTGGTCGAGCAGGTCGCCCGGCAGCTGACCCCCCAGCTCGGGATGGCTGGGCGTGGTGACCGGGTCGTACCGGCGCGGATCGTTGCCCCAGTCCTGGAAGAGGGCGTAGGCGAGCATCCCGTTGGTCAGGATCACCTGGCCGAGGGCGGACCCGAGCACCCGGTGCCGCCACATCGGGTTGAGGAAGAAGTCGTCGGTGACGTCGTGGTCGTCGATCATCATGTACGTCGGCACGTTCGCGAGAACGCGCTGCACCCGGCCGAGCCCGAGCAGGAGCTCGCGGTGCACGCGGTGGCTGCGCAGCCTCGACCGCCGCTCGCGGTCGGCCTCCTTCGCGCGGTCCTCGTCGGTCTTCTTCGCCTCCTTCGCGGCACGCCCGGCGAGCGTCGCTGCGTCGGCGTACAGGTGCTGCGGGACGCGCTCCGGCGGGACGTGCGTCGGCATCACGACGTCCTCGTCTGCACCGAGCGTGTCCAGCCAGCGCAGGGCGGTGCCCCCGCTCGTCGTGGCGCCGGGCACCTCCTCCCCCCAGCAGGCCGGCGACCAGACAAGGACGTAGGTGGCGGCGAACTCCCCGAGCGAGATCAGGTGGTTCCTGCCGTCGATGCTCGTCAGCTGGCCGCTGACGGTGGTCAGGCCCAGCCGCCCTTCGACGGTCGGCCCCGGGCGGCCGTCGTCGACCGGGAACTGCGGTGGCCCGGCCGGCAGGTCTCCCGCCGCGGCCGTCTCCTGCGGTGTCTCGGGGGTGTACGCCGCGGTCGGGTCGGCTTCGGTCGGCGTGCTCGCCGGCGGCCGCCGGAGGACCTGGCCTACCTTCACCCGCTCGACCGGCACCCCGCCGGCGGTGCCGATGAGCTCCACGCCGAGCTCGACGACGCGGAGCATCATGATCGGGTCCACGTCGTCGGCGTAGATCTGGTCACCGCCGAGGAACAGCTGGTGGATCCGCGCGCGCGGGTCGTCGACCCGTTCGCCCAGGTACTCGTCCATCCAGGCCAGCGCGTCTCCGTCGTCGTACCCCGGCCGGCGGCACGAGCCGTACGCGAGCCGCAGGTCGTCGAGGGTCGTCGGCGGGAGGGCGAAGCTCGGCAGCATCCGGTCGGCGTAGCCGAGGGGCCCCACGTCGACCCCGCTGACCGTGTGCGGGCCGAGCAGACCCAGCTCGGCCAGGTCGGTCCTGTTCTGGGTGCCTTCGATGGTGACGTTGTAGGAGTAGAGCCGATCGGACTGGAAGACCTTGCCGGAGGCGGGGGGCAGACGCGCGGTGACGAGTCCGAGGTGGAGCTGCTCGCCGATGCGCACCGTCGACTCGCCGGGATGAGGCGCAGGAGCGTTGGGGTCCGAGGGATCGCCGCTGCTCGCGAAGGGCGGGTTCGTGGTGTCGAAGGCGACCCGCCCCTCCCAGACGGTGAGCCTGACGGTCGCCGGTTCGCTGAGCATCACCTGGACCGCGACGAGTCCTGCGTCGACGCGACGCAGGACAGGACCCGCGAGGAGGAGCGGAAGCTGCATCAGTTCTCGCCTGCCCCACTGCTGAGGCGATACCGGACACATCGGACGCTAGACCCAGATCGCCCGCCGCGGCCAGGGTGGGTCGGCGCGGTCAGCTCTCCGGTTCGGCGACGAAGCCGGGGATGTCCTCGACGCGGCGGTAGACCGGCAGTCCGCGTTCGTGCGCGATCGCGACGTCCTGGTCCGCCCCCGTCGACTCACCGTCGACCCGCAGGACCGCGTCGCAGTGCTGGAGCAACCGCTCCGCCGTCGGGTACATCACGGAGTCCGCCAGCGGGCTCAGCGGGCCGTCGGCGCCCGCGCTGCTCAGCACCGGAAGCGCCACCCACTCCCCGATCATCGGGATGTGACCGGCGCGGAAGATCGGCCAGGCGGACTGCTCGAGGCGTCGGAGGTTCTGCTCCATCAGCGCGGGATCGTCGCCCGTCCCGGAGCGGTAGGGGCCGGCGATGAGGATCATGAGTGGCGTCGTCATGTGCGATAGTGTGCACGAGTCGGAACGAACAAGGGAAATCGTGCAGATGCTCGCCGCGCAGCGCAAGGAACTCCTGCTGGACCGGCTCCACGCCGACGGGCGGCTCGTGGCCAGGGACCTGGCGACCGAGCTGGACACCTCCGAGGACACGATCCGGCGGGACCTGCGCGAGCTCGCCGCCGCCGGACTGTGCCATCGCGTGTACGGCGGCGCCATCCCGGTCGCCCCCGCGGCTGCGAGCTACGCCCGCCGGCAGGAGCTCGCCACGAGCAGCAAGCAGCGCGTCGCGGCCGCCTGCCTCCAGCTGGTCGAACCGGGGAGCACCCTGATCCTGGACGGCGGCACCACGGCGCTCGAGGTCGCGCGCGCGCTGCCCCGCGACGACCAGCTCACCGTGATCACGCACAGCCCGACGATCGCCGTCGCGCTCGTCGACCACCCGGCCGAGGTGTTCGTCCTCGGCGGGCGGCTGTTCAAGCACTCCGTCGTGACGTCCGGCGCCGCCACGGCCGAGGCGGCGGCACTGATCAGCGCCGACCTGTTCCTCCTGGGCGTGACCGGCGTGCGGGCGGACACGGGCCTGACCACCGGCGACGCCGACGAGGCTGCGATGAAGCGCACCCTGGCGCGCCGGGCGTCGCAGACCTGGGTGATGGCGAGCGAGGAGAAGATCGGCGCGGCGTCCCCGTTCACGGTCCTCGGGCTCGACGAGGTCTCCGGGATCGTCAGCGACGCGGACCGGACGCACCCCGTCCTCACCGAGCTGGAGAGCGCCGGGGTCCGCGTGCTGCGCGCCTAGGACGAGGCGTCGACCCGGAACTCCACGGTCGTCACCGGGTTGTCGAACTCGCTCGTCCGCAACGAGACCTGGAGCCGCCAGGTGCCCGCGGACGGGAGCACGACCTCGGCGGTGTAGGTGCCGGGACCTGCGTTCGTGAGCGCGACGGGACCGAGGTCGACCTGGTCCGAGGAGAGTCGGGCCCTCGGCGCGCCGAACCCCTCGAAGGGCTCCCCCGCCGCGTCACGCATTTCGAGGGTGACGGCGTTGGGTCCGGCGGTCAGCGGTGCGAGACGCGCCTGCAGGTGGACGTCACCGAGCGTCGCCGTCTGGACGCCCTCCCTGGCCCGGTCCACGGCCGACGCCTCCACCTGCGGGCTCCGGTCGACCAGGAACCCGGTCACCGCCAGGGCCACGACGAGCACGGCAGCCTCGGCGCCCAGGGAACGCACGAGGAGGTCGGCCCCCGCTCGGCGGGTGCGGAGCCGGGTGCTGGCCCGCAGGGCGGGCACGAGCCGGTACCGGTTCCAGGCGGCGATCCCGACGGCGACCAGGGCCAGCGCCACCTTGGCCAGCAGGAGGCGGCCGTAGCCGGTGCTGACCAGCGCGTCCCAGGAGCCGACGATCCGCCATGCCAGGACGGAGCCGGCCGCCACCAGGGCGACGAGGACGCCGGCCGCGAGGGCGGAGAACCGGGCCAGGACGTGCGCCGCGACCTCGCCCCGGTCGGCGAGCTCACGGAGCGTGAGTGCGAGTCCCACCAGGCCGCCGAGCCAGATGCTCCCGGCGAGCAGGTGCAGCATGTCGGCGCCGACCACCAGCGCCTCGGGGGACGCGGCACGGGTGTGACCGGTGAAGGCCGGCGCGACGAGCGCGACCGCCGCGGCGACCAGCGCCACGAGACGTCGCGATCCGGTGAGGGCCCCGCGACTCAGGAACCCCACGCCCACAGCGGTGCCGAGCACGACCGCGGCGGTCACGACGTACTCGGTCGTCGGCACGCCGGCCCACGTGCTGGTCCGCGCCAACGAGCCCGCACCGCCGCCCACCTGGTACAGGACCGTGAGCGGCAGCCCCAGGAGCCAGGCCACCACCGTGGCCACGGCTGCGCCTCGAGCGACGGAGACCAGCCGGGAACGCACCTGGCCCGTGAGCTCACCGGCGGGCACGACGAGGAGGGCGAACGCGACGAGGCCCGTCGACAGCAGCAGCCCGCCGYAGCCGACCCAGCGGGCCAGGCTCAGCGCGACGGGTGCGCGGGTGCTGGCGCTCGAGGTGCTCGGCGGGAGCGCCACCTCTTTGCTGGGAGCGCCGACCGAGAAGGTGAGCGACCCGCTGACGGGGTGCCCGTCCTCCGACACCACCCGCCAGACGACCACCAGCGTCCCGGGCGCCGCCTGCTCGGTCAGGGTGACCGCCAGCTCCGTGCCGGAGACCGCTGCGGACGACGCCACCGGAGCACCCTCCGCGTCGAACACCCGGACACCGTCCGGCACGCCCGCGACCGCCTCGTCGAACGTGAACCGGATCCGCTCCGGCGCCGCGTCGAGGACGGCACCCTCGGCCGGGTCGGAGCCAATCAGGGTCGAGTGCGCGCACGCAGGACCGGCCGAGCCCAGGAGCAGCCCGGCGACCGCGACGAGGAGCAGCAGCAGCGCTCGCGCGGGCGAGCGGCGTCCGATCATGCGCGCCGACGCTGGAGCACGAGTGCCGTCCCGCCCATCACGGCGCCGACCAGGCCGACCACCAGCGCCCCGACCGTCCACGCGTCGACGCCGTCCGCCTTGTCCTCGACCGCGGCGCCGCCGTCGGCAGCGAGGCTGGTGTCGATCACCGCGGGCGCGCCGTGGCCGTCGCCCGGTGGTGCGGTGAGGACGAACGACGGGGCCGGAAGCTCGAGCGCCTCCCCGTCCTGCCCCTCCGCCGGCACCTCGATCCAGGCGGCCTCGCCCTGCTCGCACGTCTGGATGGTCGGGAAGACCAGGGTCTCGCCCTCGAGGTCGGGCAGCAG
Organism: Cellulomonas sp. P4_B5_2; assembly: GCF_056402235.1. NCBI lineage: Bacteria > Bacillati > Actinomycetota > Actinomycetes > Micrococcales > Cellulomonadaceae > Cellulomonas > Cellulomonas sp. P4_B5_2. Next base: position 15,323 of record NZ_JBFUHU010000114.1, on the reverse strand, counting down.
GAGCGACAGCTCGAGGACGTCGCGGTAGCCCTCGGGGAGCGGGCTGTCGGTCCGGTAGGTCACGGAGGCGACGCGTTCGGTGATCTGACGGCCGTGGCTGTCGGTGACCGACGGGTCGAGCTGCTCCAGGTTCTTCTCCACCTCCCACAGGGCGTGGCGGGTCGGGGTGACCGAGACGATCTCGTCCGGGAGCTGGATGGTGATCCCCGTGGTCGACGATCCCTGGCACCCGTGCGGGACGCTCACCTCGAGCACCGCGTAGGCGCCGGCCGCGGTGGTGGAGGGGGTGATGGTCACGTGCGCCTGGGCCGGCGCGGCGACACCCACCAGCACGAGCGTGACCGCGGCGCCGACGACGCCCGTCCGCGCCACGAGTCGCTTCATGGACCGGTCCTCACCTCGACACTGAGCCCGGCTGTCGCCGGTGACGCCGCCACTGAAGCAGCCCGCAGAATCTCTGTCAAGGATGTGAACCTGCTACACACTGTTGAACCGATCTGAGCCCACGCCTAGGATGGCGTTCATATGAGCGAACCATGGTCGCGCATGTGGACCACGCTCCCGAAGAGAGGGAACTGCCAATGCCGAACATCACCGTCGAGCTGCTCCGGGGCCGGACGCGAGGAACATCCTCCGGGCCCGCCTCGTCTGTCGGGCTAGCGCTTCACCTTGATGGTGAGGTCCTTCTTCACCGTCTCGGCCAGGGTGCTCCCGCGGTAGGTGACCGTGACCTTGAGGTCGCCGACCTTGGTCGCCCTGGCCAGCTCGACAGCCACCTCGCCGCCGCTGAGCGTGTCGACGACGGTGCTGCCGCCGCCGACCGCGACCGCCACCGTGCCGGTCACCGGAACCCCGTCAGGTGCGGACAGGATCACCCGCACCAGAGGGCGCGCACCGACCTTCACCTCGCTGGGCGCCTGCACCGCGAGCGTCGGGGTGGCCTTCTTGACCGTCACCTTCACGGTCGTCGCCGACGCCTTGTGCTTCGGGTCACCGGCGTACTCCAGCGTGAGCTGGTGCGTCCCCGGTGCCAGCGAGGTCGCCGGCAGCGGGATCGTCGCCTTCCCCGCCGACAGGGTGCCCGACCCGAGGACGCGGGAGCCGAGACGCACCGTGACCTCGCCCGTGGCCGTGGCCGGGGTGACCGTCGCGGAGACGGTGCCCGCCGTGCCGTAGGTGAACGTCGCCGCCGACCCCGTGATCTTGGTGGTCGCCGGTGGCGTCGGGTTGGCGACCGTGATGGTGAGGGTCTTCACCACCCGCTCGGCCAGGCTGCTCCCCCGGTAGGTCACCGTGAGGTCCAGCACGCCGACCTCGGTCGCGGTGGCCAGCTCGAGGACGACCTTGCCGTCCTTGAGCGTGCCGGAGACCGTGTTGTAGCCGGCGACGTCGATCCTGACCGAGCCGGTCACGGGGACGCCGTCCGGTGCCGAGAGCACCACCGTCACGCTCGGGCGTGTCCCCGGCGCCACCTCGCTCGGCGCCGTCACCACCATCGTCGGCGTGACCTTCTGCACCGTCACCGCGACGGTCCCCGTCGACGGCGCGTGCGTGGGGTCACCGGCGTACTCCAGCGTGAGCTGGTGCGTGCCGGGGACCAGCGACGTCGCCGCCAGCGGGATCGTGACCGTCCCCGCCGACAGCTCGCCCGACCCGAAGGTGCGGGTGCCGAGGAGCAGCGAGACGGTTCCGGTGGCCGTCGTCGGGGTGACGGTCGCGACGACCGACCCCGCCGTGCCGTACGTGAACGTCGCCGCCGAACCCGCGACCGTGGTGGCCACAGGTCCCGGATCCACGTCCTCCTCCACCGTGAGGGTCACCGTCACCGGCGCCGAGTCGAGCGACCCGTCGTTCGCCGTGTACGTGAAGGTGTCCGTCCCGAAGAAGTCGGCCTGGGGGGTGTAGGTGAACGACCCCTGTGCCGCGAGCACGACCGTGCCGTGAGCCGGCTGGGTGGCGTTGGTCGCCGTGAGCGGGCTGCCTTCGGCGTCCGTGTCGTTGGCCAGGACGCCCGGAGCCGCGACCGTGAGGGGATCGCCCTCGGAGGTCGTGAAGGAGTCGGCGACCCCGACCGGTGCGGCGTTCGGGGGCGGCGGTCCCTCGAACAGGTCGTCGATCTGCTCCTCGGTCAGCGCGTAGCCGAACAGCTGGAGCTCGTCGACCAGACCGTCGAACCGGCCGTCCGGCCAGCTGGTGCCGCCGACCAGGTTGGCGGTCGTGCTGCCGGCCACCCCGACGTCACCCATGTCGAGCGTGAAGTCGGTGCGGGTGCCCTTCAGCACCCCGTCGAAGTAGATCCTGCCGGTGGTGCCGCTGTGCGTGTAGACCACGTGCGTCCACTGGTTCAGCGGCAGGTCGTTGCCTGCCCCCAACGTCAACCGCTCCTGGTTGGCGGCGCCGGCCTTCTTGAAGGTCGCGGCGAACCCGGTGGCACCGGCGGCGTTGGTGTTCGACTGCAGCAGGAAGAACGTGTCCGTGCTGCTGCCGATCTGCAGGAGCGGCACCCACGCCGGCAGGACGTCCGGGCGTGCCCAGACGGACACGCTGAACTCGTCGTCCATGCCGTCCTGGACGTTGTCCGGGAGCCTGGCCTGGTTGCCCGTGGCCGAGCCTCCGCCGGGCAGCGACAGCGCGGGGCCGAACCTGCCCTCCGCCGCCCAGCCCGCGGCGCCCTGGAGGGTCGCCGACCCGATCGACTGGTCCAGGCCGGTGTTGGCGGCCGTGGGGCCGGTCCCCTCGTCGAAGGTGTACCGGATGGGCACACCCGATCCCGGGGGTGGCCCCTGGACCGTGTGCGCGATCGTCGCGGTCGAGTCACGCCAGCCGTCGGCTGCCGCGAACCGGACCTCCACCTGGTGGTCGCCCCGGCGCAGGGTGAGCTCGGGGAACGTGGCCGTCCCGGCCGCCAGGGTCACCGGCGACCCGACGGCGGTCCCGTCGACCCACAGCGCGACCGTGCCGCCGGCGGGCTGGCCGTCCTCGCCCTCGACCTCGGCCGTGAACGCCACCGGCTCCGCGAACGGCGACGGGGAGGCCGGGCCGGCCGTGACCGTCGTCGTGGTACGCAGCGCGGTGCCGTCGTCGTACAGGGCCGACACGTCGTCCGCGGACAGCGTGGACGTGTACAGGCGCACGTCGTCCATCAGTCCGTCGTACGCCGGGTCGGGGTACCCGTTGCGGCCCAGCCAGTTGTTCGACGTGGGCCCGACGTCGGCCATGTCGATGGTGAGGTCGGCCCGGCTCGCGACCGCCACACCGTTCAGGTACAGCGTGCCGGTCGAACCCTCGCGGGTGAACGCCACGTGGTTCCACGTGCCCGCGACCACGTCCTTCACCGGGGTGGCGTAGACGCGTTCCTGCAGGGCGCTGCCCTTCGCCTTGAACGTGGCGGCCAGCCCGGTGCCCCCGGCCGCCTGCGTCTGCATCTGGATCTGGAAGAAGCTGCCCGCGCCCTCCAGCCCGTCACCGAGGTGGAACAGGCCGATCCAGTTCGCCTTGGTGTCCGGCCGCACCCAGAASGAGGTGGAGAAGTTCTCCGCGCCCTGCAGCAGGTTGTCCGGCAGGTCCACGGCGTTGGCGTTCGAGCCGCCCGAGAGGTCGAGCGCCCCTCCCAGAGCCCCGTTCGGCGACCATCCGGTGGTGCCGGTCAGGGTCGCTGCCCCGACCGACGAGTCGGTGCCGGTGTTGGCCGCCGACGTGCCCTGGCCCTCCTCGAACTCGTAGTGGACCGGCACGTCCCCGACGCCCGGGTCCACGGCGATGACGACGAGGTCGTCGATCACCAGACCGGCGCCGGCTCCCGTGAGGCTCAGCGTCTCGGCGCGCGCCGAGGCCGTGAACGTCCCGACGTAGGTGCCGAACGTGATGGCCCTGCTGCTCTGGGAGGGCATGTCGGTCGTGGCCGTGAGCGTGGTGCTCAGGCTCCCGACCGTCAGCGTCGCCGTCCCGGGGCCCGACCCTGCCGACCGGCTGTCGCGTGCGTACCGCAGCGAGATCCGGTACTCGCTGTCGGGCTCGAGACCCGTGAGCGTCCGCTCGAGGCTTCCCGAGCCGCCCAGCGCCAGGTGGTAGCCGGTGAGGCCGAGGCCACCCTGGCCGGGTGCGGTGCCGCGCACGAGCTGGACCTGGTTGCCGACGGTCCAAGGCGTCATGCGGCCGTTGCCCGGGGCCACGTCGACGACCGCGGCGGGGTTGCCGCCGCGCCAGTCGGTGGGCAGGCGCGGGTACTCGAACTGGTCGACGACCTGCGGGGTCCGCTTGTCCATCGCGACCTCGGGGTCGATGTCCACGATCGAGGCGACCGACGGGGTGCCGTCCGCGTCGAACACGAAGAGCATGTACGCGCCGGGAGGGGCGTACGTGCCGTCCTGCGGAGCGGTGATGGTGACCTCGCCCGACCCGGGGACCTGGCTGAACTGCAGGTCCTGGAAGTTCTGGTCGTTGTTGAAGCCGTGGGTGACCGAGCCGTTGCGGACCAGGGTCACGCGGGAGACGTCACCGGACGCCGTGATCCCGAAGGTCCCGTCGTAGCCGATGGCCTCGGGCGCGTCGGTGATCTCCGGCCGCTGGGCCAGCGCCTCGCCGTCGAACAGGTAGGCCGGGGAGTAGTACTCCACGTCCGTGTAGTTGCGCGGCCCGGGAGCCCCGCCACCGCCGACCATCACGCGACCGTCGGGCAGGAGAAGCGCCGCGGAGTGGTACAGCCGGGCGTGCTCGTACGGTGACTCGACGGTGGTCCAGGTCCCCGTCTCGGGGTCCCAGATCTCGGCGTTCGTGACGTATCCGCCGTTCCCGTTGTTCTCGCGGCTGCCGCCGGTGACGAGCACGTCGCCGTCGGGCATGACCGTCGAGGTCGCCCAGTGGCGCTGGTACTCCATCGGCGCGGTCGGCGCGATGACCGGGTTGGCCGTGCCACCCGTGATGTCGACCGTGAAGCCGGCGCGCGCGCCGTCCGGGCCGCCACCGTTGCCCCACCAGCCGCCGCCGACCTGCAGGATCTTGCCGGGCCGGTACATCGTGGCCGTCGAGGTCGCACCGACCGGGTTGCCGTCGGCGCCCTGGTTGGCGATGCCGGCCGGCAGGGTGCCGCGCAGCGTGAGCTCGCCCTCGCCGGCGTTGCCCTGCGGGTCCAGCTCGAACATCTGGGTGCCGCTGATGTTGAACAGGGTGCCGCTGCCGGGGGTCACGAACGCCCGCGGGTACCACCACCGGTTCTCGTCCGCGCCGGCGTGGTCGGCACCGCCGTCGCCGTAGGCCACCGGGCTGGTGGCACCGTCGAGGGTCTTCCAGCCGCTGCCCTCGTCCGGGGTGTAGATCTCCGGGGTGAGCACGCCGGGTCCGCCCGGTCCGCCGCGGAGGCTGCCGCCCTGCACCACGATGTCGCCGTTCGGCATCGTCGTGCCGGTCGGGTACCACCGCGGGAAGTTCATGGGCGCCTCGTTCTGCAGCCCGTTGTTGGTGGTGTAGCTGGTGACCCCGATGGCGGCGTCGTTGGGCGCGTTGCCGCCCAGGCCGTCGTCACCGCCGACCGTCATCGTCGAGTGGTCGTGCGGGTTCTGCACCTGCATGGAGCAGAACAGGTCGGTGTAGGTGGTGTTCGGCAGGATGCCGCTGCGCAGGTTCGCCAGCGTGCGCTCCTGCGCTGGGTCCCAGACGTCGACCTCCATCTGCCCGCCCTGCGTGATCGAGCTGTCGCCGGTCCAGTCGTAGGGCGTGGTGTCGGTGCCCCAACCGCCGACGCTGCCGAACGACTGGACCGTGCCGTCGGAGGTGAGGGCCATGTTGATGGGCATCAGCGGCCACGGCGTGACGCCGCTCCAGGCGCCGTTGACCTCCTTGGACGGGGACGAGCAGTCGGCCTGCACCAGACCGGACGCGTAGGCCAGGCCGTTGCGCATCTGCGTGCGGATGACGGGTTCGGCGTACGCCGTGCCCTCGTGCCCCATGGCCGAGTACCAGGACCGACCGCTGTCGATCTCCTGGCACCACGTGATCGGGTGCTCGGTGCCCTGACGTCCGCCGCCGTACGACGCCTCGTCGGCCAGCAGCAGGGTGCGCACGTAGGGGGCGGGGTTGACCGTCCAGTCGTACCACTCGTCGCTGCGGGTGAAGCTCGTGGGGAGGCCGGCCGTCAGCGGGTGCTCGACGTCGCGCACGACCACGCGCCCGGGGCGGACGGCGGGGTTCTCCGGGTGGCCCTCCGACATGGCGCCGACGAGGCGGGCGTAGAAGGGGTTTACGTCGTGCTCGCTCTGCCCGACGGACCAGCCGGTGTAGTGCAGACCCATGAAGCCGCCGCCGCCGCGGATGTAGCTCTCGAGCGCGGCGCGCTGGGCCGCGTCGAAGAGCACCCCACCGGTCTGGGCGAACACCATCGCGTCGACGGTGGCCAGGTTCGCCGTGGTGAACGCCGCGGGGTCGTCGGTCTCCTGGATCTCGAGCGTCTTGCCGTACTCGGTGGACAGCTCGGTCGCGAGGTCGCGCACGGCCTGGCGGGCCTGGACGTGCGAGGCGTGGAAGTTGGCCTTGTAGAACAGGAGGACCCGGAGGGTCTCGTCGTCGCCGGGGGCCGCGGAGGCCGGGGCGGCCATCGCCGGGAGGCCGACCGCCAGCGCGGCGGCCAGCGCGACGAACCGCAGGACCGAACGTCGGGCACGTGCGGTCCGCACGTGGGCTGATCTGCGTAGCAGGTTCATCTGGGATCCCTCTGTCGTGGGCTCGGAACAGCGCGACGACGGATCCGACGGTGCACACCGGCGGGCCGCGTCATTTGGACCGTAGTGGCGCGGATTGCGTCGTGCCCCGGCACCCCGCGTCAGCGGAGCTCGGCGATCACCGTCTTCAGCTCGGTGTAGTCGTCCAGGCCGAACGACCCCAGCTCGCGGCCCCACCCGGACTGCTTGAACCCCCCACGCGGCAGCGTGACGTCGTCGGCGTGCCACGTGTTGAGCCAGACCGTGCCGGCGCGCAGCCGCGCACCCACGCGGTGGGCGGTGCCGATGTTCTGCGACCACACGCCCGCGGCCAGGCCGTAGACGGTGTTGTTGGCGGCCGCGACCACCTCGTCCTCGGTGTCGAACGGGATCGCGGTCACGACCGGGCCGAAGATCTCGTCGGTCTGCACCGCCATCTGCTCGGTGACGGAGGTGATCAGGGTCGGGCTGACGAAGTAACCGCGATCACGGGCGGGGTCGGTGCTGCCGGCGCTCAGGACGGCACCGTCGGCGACGGCGCCGCGGATGTAGCCGAGCACCTTGTCGAACTGCTCCTGCGACACCAGGGGGCCCATGTGAGCTCCCGCCTCGAAGCCGTCGCCCACGGTGATCGCGCGGGCTGCGGCGGCGACCCCCTCCACCACCTGGTCGAACACGGCGCGCTGGACGTAGAGGCGCGAGCCGTTGACGCAGCACTGGCCCTCGTTGAAGTAGCCGCCCAGGGTCGCGCCCGCGACTGCGGCGTCGAGGTCCGCGTCCGCGAAGATGATGTTCGGCGCCTTGCCGCCGAGCTCGAGCGACACCTTCTTGAGGTTGACCGACGCCGCGGCAGCGATCTTCTTGCCGACCTCGGTGCTGCCCGTGAACGCGACCTTGTCCACGCCGGGGTGGTCCACCAGCGCGGCACCCGCGTCGCCGTAGCCGGGAAGGATGTTCACGACGCCCGCAGGGACGCCGGCCTCGAGCAGCAGCTCCCCGAGCCGGAGCGCGGTCAAGGGCGTCTGCTCGGCCGGCTTGAGGATGACCGTGTTGCCCGCAGTGATTGCCGGGACGATCTTGAAGCAGGCCATGAGCAGCGGGAAGTTCCACGGCACGATGCCCGCGACCACACCGATCGCCTCGCGGCGCGTGTAGGCGTGGAAGTCCCGGCCCGGCACGGACATGGGGATGGTGGTGCCCTCCATCTTGGTGGCCCACCCGGCGAAGTACCGGAACAGCTCGGCGGCCGTCGCCACGTCCCCGTCCCGGGCGGCCTCGACCCGCTTGCCGTTGTCCAGGGCCTCCAGCTGCGCGAACTCGGTCGCGTGGGCCTCGATCAGGTCGCCGATGCGCCACAGCAGGTGCGAGCGGTCGCGCGGCGTGAACCGGGACCACGGCGAGGGCGCCTCGAACGCGTTGCGCGCCGCGGCGACCGCGCGGTCGACGTCCACGGCGGACGCCTGCGCCACCTGGACGAGGACCTCCTCGGTCGACGGGTTCACCGTGGCGAAGGTCTTCCCGTCCTTCGCGTCCACCCACTCGCCGTCGATCAACAGCTGCTTGGGCGAGGAGAGGAACGAGCGGACGGCGGGCAGGAGGGTAGAGGTGTCGAGCGACATGGTGGCCTTCCAGGAGTGACGCGGAGCGGTGGGAGACGACGGCTACTTGATGATCGAGACCTTCGATCGGTCGAGGGTGAGGGCCACGGCGACGACGATGATCGCGCCGTAGAGGATCTGCTCGTAGGCCGACGAGACGCCGACGGTGGAGAGCCCGACGCGGAGCAGGGTGACCACCAGGGCGCCGGCGAGCGTCCGCCACAGGCTGCCGTGGCCGCCGGTGATGGCGGTGCCGCCGACGACGATGGCCGCGACTGCGGGCAGCAGCAGCGAGTCGGCCACCGTGGGGCTGCCGCTGTAGTTGCGGGCCACCAGGAGCACCGCCGCGAGGCCGGCGCAGGCACCCGAGACGCAGAACGCCCCGATCTTGACGGCGTCGACCGGCACGCCGGCCAGCCGGGCGGCGGGCTCGGAGAAGCCGGTCGCCTTGATGTAGTTGTCCAGCGGGGTCACCTTGATGAGGATCGCCAGGACCGCGACGACGGCCACGGCCACGACGACCGCGGTAGGCACGCGGCCCGCGACGTACATGTTCGCCCAGCTGATCGCCGAGTCGTCGACGACGGGGACCGTGCCCGCGCCGGAGACCACCAGGGCGATCGCCGAGAAGATGCTCATCCCGCCGAGCGTCACGATGAACGACGGGATCCGCAGGAACACGTGCAACGCGCCCTGGAGCGCGCCGAGCGCGGCGGCCACTCCCACCACGGCGGGCGTGCTGAGGCCACCGAGGCTCGGCAGCCAGAGCGCGAGGAACACGCTCGACAGGGAGGCCAGCGCCGCGATGGACAGGTCGATGCCGCCGCACAGCACCACGACCGTGGCGCCCGCCGCCAGCACGGCCAGCGGCGCCGCCGTGTTGATCACGGCGGTCAGGCTGCGCTCCGTGAGGAAGCCGGGGTCGGCGACGGCGAGGGCGACCACCAGGGCGACCAGCGCGATCACCGGCATGAACGAGGTCAGGCGGGCACCGACGGTGGGGCCGCCCTTGACGGCGTTGTCCGTCGCCGGCTTGGTCATGACGGGGGCGCTCACACCATCTCCTTCACGAGGTCGAGGGGCGTCGGCTTGCTGCCCGACGGGCAGTCGACCTCGGCCGTGATCCGGCCGTCGCTCATCACGACGATCCGGTCGGCCATGCCGATCGCCTCCTCGAGGCTGTCGGCCAGCAGCAGGGTGGCCACCCCGGTGTTCGCCAGCTCCCGCATGAGCTTGTAGACCTCGGAGCGCGCCCCGATGTCGAGGCCGCGGGTGGGGTGGTCGAGCAGGAGCAGCCGGATGTCGCCACCCACGAGCCAGCGGGCCAGGACCACCTTCTGCTGGTTGCCGCCGGACAGCCGCTGGATCGGGGTCCCCCGGTGCGGCGTGCGGATCGAGAGCCGCGAGATCCAGCTGTCGACGATCGACGCCTGCTTGACCGGCATGACGAGCGGGCCTGCGCAGCGGACGCCCTGCTTGGTGAGCGTCATGTTGTCGGCGACCGACATGGGGCCGACCATGCCCTCGATCTTGCGCTCGGCGGGCACGTAGCCCACACCCGCGGAGCAGGCCGCGCGGGTGCCGGACAGGTCGAGCTTCTTCCCGTCGAGCGTGACCTCCCCGGCGAGCGTCTCCTCCGCCCCGAACAGCGCGCGGCACACGTCCTCGCGGCCCGAGCCGTGCACGCCGACGATCGCCAGGATCTCCCCCGCTGCGATGTCGAGGTCCACGTCGCGGAACGACGGGCCGCTCAGGCCGCGCACGGTGAGCCGGGGACGCGGCTCACCGGCAGGACGGTCGATCGAGTTGTCGTGGTAGTGGTCGTCGGACCCCGTCGACCCGATCATCAGGCGGTGCAGGTCGCCCGGCACGGCACCGGCGGTCGGGACGTCGCCGACGGACTGGCCGCCGCGGAGCACCGTGACCCGGTCGCACACCTCGAGCACCTCGTCGAGACGGTGCGAGACGAAGATGACGGAGGCGAACTCGCGCAGCCGTCGGATCTGGGTGAACAGGGTCTCGACCTCGCCGGACTCCAGCACCGACGTCGGCTCGTCGAGGATGATCACCGGGGCGTGCTGGGTGCGCTGCTCGATGCGCAGCACCTTGGCGATCTCGACCATCTGCCGGTCGGCGAAGCTGAGCGTGTCCGTGCGTGCCAGCGGGTCGATGGTCGAGCCGATCTTGTCCAGCTGCTCCTGCGCCAGCCTGCGCATGGTCTCCCAGCGGTACAGCCCGCGGCGCACCCCAGGCCCCTCGCTGCCGAGGACGATGTTCTCGGCCGCGGTGAGGTTGGGCACCAGGGACTGCTCCTGGAAGACCATGCCGACGCCGTGGTCGGCCGCGTCCACGACGCTGCGCATCCTGACCTTCTCGCCGCGCACGTAGATCTGCCCCGCGTCGGGGCGGACCAGACCGACGAGGGCCTTGAGCAGGGTGGACTTGCCGGCCCCGTTCTCGCCCGCGAGGCCGAGCACCTCGTTCTGGTTGACGTAGAAGTCGACGCCGTCGAGCGCCTTGACGCCCGGGTAGTGCTTGACCAGGCCACGGACCTCGAGGGCCGGCAGCAAGGGGCTGGGCTGGTTGGCGAGTTCGACGCTCACTTGACGACCTGGTTCCTGTGGCGCAGCGGCACGGCGGCCGCCGCGACGGCGATGACGACGATGAGACCCTGGACGCCGCCCTGCCAGTACGGGCTGACCCCGATCTGCACGAGCCCGTTGGTCAGGACGACGATCAGCAGCACGCCGACGGTGGAGTGCAGGACTCCCCCGCGACCGCCGGTGAGCAGGGTGCCGCCGACGACGGCGGCGGTGATGGACGAGAAGGTGAAGTCGGCGCCCGCCTGCACCAGCCCGGCTCCGAGCTGGCTGGTCACCATGACCGCGGCGAGCCCGTAGAACGCGCCGGCGAGGGTGAAGACCGCCACCTTGTACGGCGCGACCTTGACGCCCGACAGCCCGAGCACCTCCTCGGCGCCGCCGATCGCGTAGGCGTAGCGCCCGAGCCGGGTGTACCGCTGGATGAGCCAGCCGACGAGCACGCAGCCCGCCGCGATCCACGTGAGATAGGTGAACCCGAGCAGCCGGTCGGTCGCCCAGCTCTCCAGCGCGGCGTCCGTGATGTTGGGCTGGACGCCGGCGAACAGGAGCGTCGCGATCCCGATCCCGATGGCCGAGACGCCCAGCGTCGTCATGAACGAGGGGACCTTGAGCACCATGAGCAGCACCCCGCTCAGGCACCCGAGCGCCGCGCCCAGGGCGACCGCGATCGCGATGCCGAGGAACCCGAGGTCGTTGCCGTTGCGGTTGTTCTCCACCAGCAGCGCCACGGTGATGGCCGACGTGGCCATCACCCCGGCCGCTGACAGGTCGATGGAGCCCATCAGCAGCACGAACGTGGCGCCGCAGGTGACGACGGCCAGGACCGAGGCCGCGTCGAGGATGTTCTGGAAGTTGCCCAGCGTGCGGAACTGCGCACTGAGCAGTGAGAAGACGATCACGATCACCACGAGGGCGATCGGAGGACCGGCGTCCCGGAGGGACACCCCCCGCCGAGGCTGGGGGCGCGCCGCGACAACGTCCTCGGCGGGGGATGTCATGGTCACGACAGCGGACCTGCCACACGGTTGAAGACGTTGTCGCACTCGAAGTCGGCGGGGTCGGTCTTCGGCGTCAGGTAGTCGGCGACGTTCTCGTCGGTGATGAGGAACTGCTCGGCGAAGAACGCGCGGTTGTCGTCGGCGATGTCCTCGACCGCCAGCTCGCCGGTGGCCACGCAGTAGCCGATGGCGAGGCCGATGCCACCCTGCCACGGGCCGTCGCTCGAGACGGTCGCGGTCATGGTGCCGTCCTTGATGGCGGTCAGCGCGTCGGGGACGGCGTCGATGCCGACCACGGCCACGTCGGTGCGGCCGGCCTGCTCCAGAGCCTGCAGGGCGCCCAGGGCCATGTCGTCGTTCGCGGCCCAGATGCCCTTGACCTTGTCACCGTGCTTGGTCAGCAGGGTCTCGGTGACCGCGAGCGCCTCCTGGCGGGAGAAGTTCGCGGTCTGCTGGTCGAGGAGCTCGACGCCGGCGTTCTCGGCGAGCGACTCCTCGAGCCCGGCGAACCGGTCCTTGGCCGCCCCGGTGTCGAGGATGCCCTGCAGCGCGATGATGCCGCCCTCGCCGCCGATGGCCTCGGCCAGCGCGTCACCGATCTGCTTGCCGGACTCGATGCCGTTGTAGGTGATGTGGCTGAGCCAGGTGTCGTAGTCGACCGGGTTGAGGTCGGCGGGCTTGTTCCACTGGGTGACCAGGAAGGCCCCGGCCGCCTCGGCGCCCTCGACGATCGGCTTGGTGTCCGCGTCGCCGTTGGGCAGGACGTTGAGCACGAGGCAGTCCGTGTCGCCCGCGAGGACCTGGCGGATCTGCTCCTGCTGCTTGGTGGACTCGCCGTCGTAGGTGAGCCGCTGCTGCTCCAGGCCGACCGACTCGGCGAAGGCGTCGCCGCCGTCGAGCCAGGAGGCCTCGTAGGGGTTGGACTCGTTGCGGACCTGGCCGACCAGCTTGACGTCGGCGGGGTCGCACGAGCCAGTGGCAGCTCCGGAGCCGCCTTCCTCGGCGCTGGACGCCTCGGTGCAGCCCGTGAGGGCCATGGCCGCCAGCGACAGACCGAGCAGCGCGGCGGCGGAACGTGACGTGCAGATCATCGTTGATCCTCTTCCGTAGTGCCAGAAACTCCGGCGGGACAATTCCGAGAGGGTGGTGCGTGAGGCCGCGTGGCGCGGCGCCAGGAACGTCGGGAGTGCCAGCTCGGTCAGCGCGCCATCCAGCCCCCGTCCACCACGAGCACGTGCCCGTTGACGTAGTCGGCTGCCGAGGAGCTCAGGAACACGGCGGTGCCGGCGACGTCGTCGGGGGTGCCCCAGCGTCCGGCCGGGATCCGCTCGAGGATCGCACGCGCCCGGTCGGGATCGTCGCGCAGTGCCTGCGTGTTGTCGGTGGCCATGTAGCCCGGAGCGATGGCGTTGACCTGGACGCCGCGGGGGCCCCACTCGTTGGCGAGGGCCTTGGTGAGGCCGGCGACACCGTGCTTGCTGGCCGTGTAGGAGGCCACGCGGATGCCGCCCTGGAACGAGAGCAGGCTGGCGATGTTCACGATCTTCCCGCGCCCGCGCCCGACCATGGCTGCGCCGACGTGCTGGGTGAGGAAGAAGAGCCCCGACAGGTTGACGTCGAGCACCCTGCTCCAGGACTCCTCGGTGACGTCGACCGTGTCGTGGCGGTCGATGACTCCGGCGTTGTTCACCAGGATGTCGACCTCGTGGCGGTCCGAGATCTGCGCGCCCACGGTGGCGACCGCGGCGTGGTCGCCCAGGTCGAGCTCGACGAGCTCCACGTCGCGGCCGAGGTCGCGGACCGCCTTCTCGGTCTCGGTGTGACTGTCGCGCCGGCCGACGAGCACCAGGTCGGCACCCGCCTGCGCGAGGCCGAGCGCGACGCCCCGGCCGAGCCCGCGACCGGCGCCGGTCACGACGGCCCGCCTGCCGGACAGGTCGAAGGGTGAGCGCGTCACAGCTGCTCCAGGGGGACGGGCGCGAGGTCGGTGTACTCGGTGTTCTCACCGGACATCGCCCAGATGAAGGCGTAGGAGCTGGTGCCCGCACCGGCGTGGATGGACCACGGGGGCGAGATGACGGCCTGCCGGTTGGCGAGGACCAGGTGCCGCGTGGCGCCCGGCTTGCCGAGGAAGTGGAAGACCCGCCCGTCCTCGGCGAGGTCGACGTAGAGGTAGACCTCCGTGCGGCGGTCGTGCAGGTGCGGCGGGAGCGTGTTCCACACCGACCCGTCCGCCAGGACGGTGACGCCGAACTGCAGGGTCGCCGTCTTGAGCTCGGAACCCCACGCGTAGCGGTAGAGATTGCGCTCGCTGGCGCCCTGGGCGGTGCCGATGGACACCCCGCTGACCTCGTCGTGGACCAACGGGGTCGTGGGGTAGGTGGCGCCCGCGCCGGCGGACACGAAGTAGAAGGCGGCGTCGGCGCCGGTGAACGCGACCTCGCTGCCGCGGCCCACGTACAGCCCGTCGAGGTGGCCGAGCTCGAACTTCTCGCCGTCCACGAGGACGTGCCCGGTCTCCCCGACGTTGACGACGCCGAGCTCGCGACGCTCGAGGTGCGAGCCGGTCCCCAGGACCTCGCTCCACGACGGCAGCTCGAGGCGCTCGTGACCCGGGACCGCTCCGCCGACGATCATCCGGTCGTCGTGCGTGTAGACCCCGTGCACCTCGCCGGACTCGAACAGGTCGTCGACGAGAAAGTTCTCCCGCAGGTCCGCCGTGGTTGCTGTCTCCACGCTCGACGGCGATGTCGAATACCGGACCTGGATCACATGTGCTCCCTGTTTCATGAACTGTGTTCGTCTATGTGAATCGCGAACGTACACGTGACCCACCTCACGGTCAAGGGATGGAAGTCCGTCCATGTATGTGGACGAGCGAGTACAGTCGGGGGAACGCTCCGCGCGTGCGAGATGCGCGGAAGATCAGGAGGCTCTGCGATGCAGTCCCCGCACCCGAACGGCACCCTCGGCGCCGCCGGCCCCGTGAAGTCGGCCGCTCGCGCCCTGGACCTCCTCGACGAGATCGCGGCGGCGGGCCCCGGCACCCAGCTGCAGCTGTCCACGCGGCTGGGGATCCCCAAGAGCAGCCTGCACGCGCTCCTGAAGACGATGACCGACCGCGGGTGGCTCGAGACCGACCAGACCGGCAGCGTCTACCAGCTGGGCATCCACTCGCTGGTGGTCAGCTCCGCGTACCTGGCCGGCGACCCGGTGCTCGCGCGCGCCCAGGCGATCATGGACGAGATCGCGGGCGCCACGGAGGAGACCGTCAACCTGGGCCGGCTCGCCGGAAACCAGGTGATCTACACGGCCAAGCGGGAGTCCGTGCACCCCCTGCGGATGCACTCCCCCGTCGGCCGGCGCCTCCCCGCCTTCTCCACCGCCCTCGGACGCGCGATCCTGGCCGAGCGACCCGCCGAGGTCCGCGCC